>NZ_JBMPOQ010000013.1:0-102984 GCF_049340505.1 Undibacterium sp. Dicai25W
TCCCTGATTGCTTTTGCTGTTCGTTTCGATGCATCTTATGCAGATGTTGTCGCTTTCGCGTCAATTTCATCAAATCAAACCGCCGGAGTTACCTGGCTGCTGCCTTCTTTCTTGCTTCCCGTTTTAGCGGGAGGCGAACTATAGCAAAGTTTAGTGCTGTTACGCAAGGGGAATTTGGAAAATGATTTATCGCATTCAACCCATTCGGGTATCAACCTAGGCTTGAGCAATTCTTTCCTCGCCTTACTAAATAAACAGAAAAATGAAGTCCAAGGATTAGTCACAAGCTAACTGCAAATAAAAGAAGACGCTGTTTTCAGTCCGGTAACGGGTAAAATACCTCTTTTAGAAGAATTACCTAACTTCCACGACGAAGTTTTTTGGACACGAACTATGTTACGCATTACCGATTTGCAACTACCGCTTGACCACTCAGAATCTGCGCTAAAAGAAGCAATTTTGAGTTTTTTAGATATTGAAGAACACGAATTACTTAACTTCACAGTATTTCGTCGCAGCTATGATGCGCGCAAGAAGACAGCTATCGTACTGATTTATACAGTGGATATCGAAACAAGCAATGATGCAAGCTTGCTGGCAAAGTTTAAAAATAGACCCCATTTCGGCCTCACTCCGGATACCAATTACAAATTCGTCGCAAAAGCAGGCGCAAAGCCATTTAAACGTCCGGTCGTCGTTGGCTTTGGTCCGTGCGGTTTGTTTGCTGCACTATTATTAGCTGAAATGGGTTATCGCCCTATCGTATTAGAACGTGGTAAAACGGTGCGCGAACGCACCAAAGACACCTGGGGTTTATGGCGCAAGCGCGAACTACAACCAGAATCCAATGTGCAATTCGGTGAAGGGGGCGCGGGTACGTTTTCAGATGGTAAGCTATATAGTCAGATCAAAGATCCTAAGCACTACGGTAGAAAGGTGCTCACTGAATTCGTTAAATCTGGTGCGCCAGAAGAAATCATGTATGTGAACAAGCCGCATATCGGCACCTTCCGACTGGTCAAAATGATCGAAGAAATGCGCAATGGCATCGAGGCGCTTGGTGGAGAAATCCGCTTTCAGCAACGAGTCACTGACATTGACATACGAGACGGCCAAGTGCATGGTCTGCATGTGAATGATGGCGACTATATTGAGACGGATCATGTGGTGTTGGCGATTGGCCATAGCGCACGCGATACCTTCAAGATGCTTTACGAACGCGGTGTCTATATAGAAGCAAAACCTTTTTCTGTCGGATTCAGGATAGAACATCCACAATCGGTGATCGATAAAGCGCGCTTTGGCCCTAACGCGGGAAATAAGATACTAGGTGCTGCAGATTATAAATTAGTGCATCATGCAAGCAATGGTCGTTCTGTCTATAGCTTCTGTATGTGCCCCGGCGGCACAGTCGTTGCCGCGACATCCGAACCTGGTCGCGTGGTCACTAATGGAATGAGTCAGTACTCACGTAATGAGCGCAATGCCAACAGTGCCATCGTGGTTGGTATTACGCCTGCCGATTATCCTGGTCATCCTCTGGCTGGCATTGATTTCCAGCGCGCACTAGAAGAAAAAGCCTACGAGTTGGGCGGACAAAATTACAATGCACCTGGCCAGTTGATCGGCGATTTTGTAAAAGGGAAAGCTTCTTCAGAATTGGGCGAAGTGATACCGTCTTATAAGCCAGGGGTAACGCTGGGCGATTTGGCACAAGCATTGCCGGAATTCGCAATTACTGCAATCCGCGAAGCGATTCCCGAATTTGATAAGAAAATACGTGGATTCTCAATGAAAGATGGCATTCTGACCGGCATCGAAACCAGAACCTCGTCACCGATCCGCATTAAGCGCAAAGACGATAGCCTGCAAAGTATGAATACAAAGGGTTTATATCCTGCTGGTGAAGGCGCCGGTTACGCTGGTGGCATTTTATCTGCTGGTGTAGACGGGATCAAAGTTGCGGAAGCAGTCGCGTTGGATATAGAAAACGGACATTAATTTTCCATCTGCTACACCCACACTTAGACAAAACCCATACATGCGCCACTTTATAGAAGCAGCGCATGTTTAGAGTTTAGACGTTTTTGTGATTCAAATGACCTAGTTGAACGATAAGAGTCAAAATCAATTCAACAGATCCTCCAGACCCGCACTCAACTCATTCATTGGCGGCATATCGTTGAGAATAAGCTCCGGTTTCAAACCAAGTTTTTGTAATACATCGACTGGCAACGTTGCTTCTAACTCTTCGGGTGTAAAGCCATTTTCAGCAGCGCGCGCTCGCCATGCAGCGATATGAACAATACCCGCAATAGGTTCAAAACTTTGTTGCACCAAAGGTTCTGCGCAAGCTTTAATCGTCATCGAAAACGTGTCCGGAAATCTCCAGCGCTTGGCGAGTTCTGCACCGACATCGTAGAAATCATAGCCAAATGAATTACGCTCAACACCACTGCGGCGGGCATCTAAAGTACCAGCAATTTTATCCACCTGCAGCGCCTCTTCAGGCATACCTGCATGCATAACCAATTGGCCAATGGCATGCATCAACCCAACCGTAAACGCAAAATCAGAATTGCCGTGCGTTTGCTTCGCCAGCCATTTTGCGACCACTGCAGTGTGCAAGCTGTAGCGCCAGAATTGTTTAAGATCAATCCCAGGCATCGATTTAAAACCACCAGTCAAACCACTACTAACGACTAAGGTGCGTACCGTCATAAAACCCAACATCAGAACAGCGTCGTCTACGGTACCTACACTTCTTGACGCATGGTAATACGACGAATTCGCTAACCGTAATAACTTTGCGCTGATGACCTGATCGGCGGAAAGCTTTTTAGAAATCTCCTCGATCGACACACTGTCATTGTTAAAACTTTCGATTACCTCTTGCACTACCTTAGGGATCGAAGGCAAGGCATTTTGCTGCTGAAACAGAGTTTCGAACTTCATAGGGGCATCTCCTGATAGGGTGACAGCACAAAAGAATCGCGTTTAGCCTGTATCCTGAAAGAAATACATATCAGCATAATGAGCTTTTCTCTTTAATGTCGGCGACAAAACCAGAAAAAAGCTGCTTGCTATCAAAAATCATACTCTGATCTTGCAGTCTCACAAAACATTTTATTCAGAAGAAAAATAATCCCTAAAAAATTGAGGCTTTTTTGCTAACATCAGTCATCTTTTGCGCCATCAATTCCTAACTCCTGGATTTTTCTGGTAATGGTATTGCGACCAATTCCCAGACGTATTGCAGCATCATTTTTCCTGCCGTGAGTGAACTTCAATGCC
Organism: Undibacterium sp. Dicai25W; assembly: GCF_049340505.1. Taxonomy (NCBI): domain Bacteria; kingdom Pseudomonadati; phylum Pseudomonadota; class Betaproteobacteria; order Burkholderiales; family Oxalobacteraceae; genus Undibacterium; species Undibacterium sp. Dicai25W. Next base: position 3,295 of record NZ_JBMPOQ010000013.1, read on the forward strand.
GCCTTAATGACTATGGATTCAAAACTACGCTCCAACTTTACGATCACATCTGACTGACCATCGACCAACATAGCCATCGCTTCAGCTTCAAGCAAGTTACGCCAATCAGCCTGATGCTGATGTTGTGGCACATCGTGTGATGTTATCCCATTACTGACTGGATACCCAGTTGCATGAGGGACGTCAGACTTACCAGCATCAACTTTCTTAAACTCCGAAGTCAGACTCGTAGCTGCGGCAACGGGAAGCAAATCTTGTGGCAAGTCAAGAATTTCTACCGTTTGACCAGGTGCCATAACAGTAATCCAATTACACAAATTCTCTAATTGGCGTACGTTCCCAGGAAAATCCATACCAGACAACAATTGTAAGGCTGGTTCCGACAAACGTTTTACATCCACACCCAATTGCTTGGCACTTTGCGCGAGGAAAAATTTAGCCAGCAAAGGAATATCTTCGCGTCGCTCGCGCAGGCTAGGCAAGCGTAAACGAATAACATTTAGACGGTGGTACAAGTCTTCACGGAACAAGCCATCACGCACGCGCAATTCCAGATTTTGATGTGTTGCTGCAATCACCCGCACATTGGCCTTCATGGGTTGGTGACCACCAACCCGATAAAAGTGGCCATCTGACAAAACGCGCAACAAGCGTGTCTGCAAATCGAACGGCATATCACCAATTTCATCCAGAAACAGCGTACCACCTTCAGCCTGTTCAAACCGGCCGCGACGTGTAGTTTGAGCACCGGTGAAAGCACCGCGCTCATGTCCAAACAATTCAGACTCGAGTAAATCCTTAGGAATGGCGGCCGTATTCAAGGCAATAAATGGCTGACCAGCACGCGGACTATGTTTATGCAAGGCACGCGCTACCAACTCTTTACCACTGCCCGATTCGCCGGTAATCAAGACGGTGACATGTGATTGCGACAGTCGTCCAATCGCCCGAAATACATCCTGCATTGCGGGTGCCTGTCCGAGTATTTCTGGTGTTTCTGAGATGGTTTGTTCAACACTGGCTTCACGCAGACTTTCATCCAATGCGCGGCGTATGAGTTCCACCGCTTTATCGAGATCGAAAGGTTTCGCCAGATATTCGAAAGCCCCCCCCTGAAACGCTGCGACAGCAGAATCCAGATCGGAAAACGCAGTCATAATAATGACTGGCAAGCCAGGGTGTTTAGCTTTGACAGTTTGTAGCAGCTCGAGTCCGGATGCGCCGTGCATACGGATATCAGAAACCAACACTTGCGGAGATTCGGATTGCAAAGCCTGCATCGCATCTCGCGCATTGGTAAAGCTTTTGGTGCTCAGATTTTCCCGGGCTAATGCTTTTTCCAACACCCAACGAATTGAATCATCGTCATCCACTATCCAAATTGGTTTCATATTTTTATCTTCATCTCTGGTTTCAACGTAGCAATGAATGATGGCACTTTTGATGCCACACTATACACTCCCTCTATCACTCTCTTGCTTCAAGGGAGTGGGATCAGGATTCTGAAATCGGTACACCCTGGCCGGCTCTCACATTCGATGACACCCATGTGTTGTTCGACAAAATTCTGTGCCAGGGTTAAACCTAAACCGCTACCACCATCCCTTCCCGATACTAATGGGTAGAAAATACGGTTGCGAATTTCAGGAGGAATTCCAGGTCCGTTATCAATGATATGCAAGTCTAATGCCAGCCTGTAGCGAACCTTGGCCACCGTGATCTGACGCACCACTCTGGACTTAAAAGTCAGCATGGCATCACCTTGACGTATCCTCTCTCCCAATGCCTGGGCAGCATTGTGGGCGATATTCAGCACCGATTGTATGAGTTGTTCTTTATCGCCACGAAATTCCGGAATCGACAAATCGTAATCGCGATGAATAGTTAATCCCTGCGGAAACTCTGCCACGATCAAACTTCTGACACGTTCGCAGACTTCATGAATATTGACATCCGTCACAATATGCGGAAGTCGGTGCGGTGCCAGCAGACGATCCACCAATGTTTGCAAACGATCCGCTTCTTTAATAATGACTTGCGTATATTCTCGCAATTCTTTGAGCTGACGCTCAGGCAACTCCAATTCCAGCAATTGCGCTGCGCCACGGATTCCACCTAAGGGGTTTTTGATTTCATGCGCCAGATTGCGGATCAATTCTTTGTTTGCCTTGCTCTGATCGAGCATCCGCTCTTCGCGATCCAGTTTGAGTTGCTGTACGTTTTCGCGAAACTCAATTAGTACTGGCGTTTCGGGATTATCTAAAGCCGTGACGATACTATGTACATGCAAAGCTTCGCGTCCAGCACGTTCCAAGGTGAGATCCTGGCGCTTATCTGCAAATTGGTGCGAAATCGCCTGATCGAATACCGCGAGCAATTCTTTGGGGTTTAAAAATAAATCGGTTAATTTCTGATGTGCCAGCGCTTTTAAGGAGCTATCAAGTAAATTTTCGGCGGCGGCATTGACGAATACAATGCATCCGTTAGCATTGAGCACGATAACAGCCGAGGTCAACAAATCAAGACCGGCGAACGAGTTAAGAGAGTTTTCCAAAATGATCCCGAAAAAAAAGGCCGCATACAGCGACCTTTACGCAAACATCATGCCTGAATTTTCAATCCCGAAAGCATCCTGACTTTTGCACTATTTGAGGTTGCTTAGTTCGCGCTGCAGAGCTTCAATATTTTTTGTGCTGCGCGCAATATCATCTTTCATTCCACTGGTCCGTTCCTGGTATTTTGCGAAGTTACGCTCGCTACCCAAGCGCTCGGGCTCGCCATTGTTGTAGTCTTTTTTCAAATCATCTAATTTTTTTTGCTCTGATTTGAGTTCATCTTGCAAAATCTGCTTACGATCAGAATCGCGTGCTTTTTGGGTAGAATCGTCTACCTTAGGAAAATCTGCCGGGCTTGACGCAGGCTTACCTTGCGCTTTTTTTGCTGGCAAAGCAGGCGCTGGAACAACCGTAATACCGGGCAATTCGACCTTACTACAACCTTTAGTCGCGCCAGTGTTTTTGTATTCTTTCTTGCCGGTTGCATCAACACACAAAAAAACCTCACTCTGTGCATAGGCCACACTTTGCATCAAAAGCAAGGAAATAATAGCGGTCAATATTTTCTTCATAATCAGTCAATAGTCACAAACAGGCTTGTAGTGTATTCGAAGCAGCGCCGTCGCACAATTCTAGCTTACCAGTTGTAACAAAGGATGTGTAAAGGAAATACAATCTAAAAAAACCAATCCGAAGCAAAAACGTCGTCAAGACCAAAAAAAAGCGGGGTTGCCCCCGCTTTTTTATCTGTACCAAATTACAGAGAGTAGTACATGTCGAATTCAACTGGGTGAGTTGTCATGCGCATACGCTGTACATCTTGCATTTTCAATTCAATGTAAGCATCAATCATGCTGTCACTGAATACGCCGCCACGGGTCAGGAACTCGCGGTCTTTGTTCAATGCATCCAACGCTTCTTCCAGAGAAGAACATACTGTTGGGATCAATGCATCTTCTTCTGGAGGCAAATGGTACAAGTCTTTAGTTGCTGCTTCACCTGGGTGTATCTTGTTTTGTACGCCGTCCAGACCAGCCATCATCAGTGCAGAGAAGCACAGGTATGGGTTGGCCAGTGGATCTGGGAAGCGCGCTTCAACGCGACGACCTTTTGGATTTGCAACGTATGGAATACGGATAGATGCAGAACGGTTACGGGCCGAGTAAGCCAATTTCACCGGGGCTTCATAACCTGGCACCAGACGTTTGTACGAGTTAGTACCTGGGTTAGTGATTGCATTCAATGCTTTAGCATGTTTAATGATACCGCCGATGTAGTACAGAGCGAAATCAGACAAACCAGCATAGCCATCGCCTGCGAACAGGTTTTTGCCATCTTTCCAGATAGATTGATGCACGTGCATACCAGAACCGTTGTCACCAACGATAGGTTTAGGCATGAAAGTCGCTGTTTTACCATAGGTATGAGCAACATTCCAAACCACGTATTTCAGATTTTGAGTCCAGTCAGCGCGCTCTACTAATGTGGAGAACTTAGTACCGATTTCATTTTGACCTGCGCCAGCCACTTCGTGGTGATGCACTTCAACTGGAATACCCATGGATTCCAGAATCAAGCACATTTCAGAACGCATGTCCTGAAAGCTGTCGACAGGTGGCACTGGGAAATAGCCGCCTTTGACAGTTGGACGATGGCCGGTGTTACCGCCTTCGAGTTTTTCGCCTGTTGTCCAGGACGCTTCTTCGGAATCAATCTTCACGAAGCAACCAGACATGTCGATTTTCCAACGTACGCCGTCAAAAATGAAGAATTCTGGCTCTGGACCGAAGTAAGCCGTGTCACCGATACCGGAAGATTTCAGGTAAGCCTCTGCACGTTTTGCAATAGAACGTGGATCACGGTCGTAACCTTTACCATCGGATGGCTCGATGACGTCACATTGCATAAACAGTGTGGTTTCTTCCATGAATGGATCGATGTTCGCTGTGTTTGGATCAGGCATCAACAACATGTCGGAAGCTTCAATCCCTTTCCAGCCGGCGATGGACGAGCCGTCGAATGCGTGACCAGATTCGAATTTATCGATATCGAATTGGGAAACTGGAACAGTTACGTGCTGTTCTTTGCCTCGGGTATCAGCAAAGCGGAAATCAACGAACTTAACTTCGTTGTCTTTCGCCATTTTCAAGACTTCTGCGGCTGTCATTGCCATGTGAAACTCCTCAAATAGAGCTAAAAATAAATTCGGAAATTGCTGAGCCCTGTGCCAGCCATATTATTTGATAACCCAACAGCACTATAAATACCATTTTTTCATCAAATTTCATGCAGCGGCTAAACTCAATTAACAATCATAGCAGAAACTATGCCACCTTCCAGTTCTGTTAAAAACAAATAGATTTTTTGGAAAACCCTTGTTTTTTTATGAATGAGTATATAAAAAAAGTAAATATAGACGCCCATCTCTGCACGACACACTCACCATTTTGGTGCGCAAAAATAATTTTCGCACCAATTTAATGCATCTCATTTTTAATGATTCGTGCATCCTCATTTTGGTGCGCATATCGTCATTCCATACCAATGCAAACAAACCGTTTTAGTTCAAAGCCATTCCTGCTCTGAGATCAAATGATTGATGCTCATCATACTCAATGCGGATAGGCAGGTAATGCGATTGACTCTCATTTCTCAAGTGGCTATCTTTGATGACCAATTTGCGCTTCGTCGCTGACTGGATAAATTGTCGCAATTACGCGAGCCTACAATTACATAAACATAAGTTTCTTTCCGACCAGTCTACCTATTCATTGATGTCACATGCCACCTATCACCAGAAGATTTTCGCTGAATTCGCATATCTGTGCGATCTTGACCTTCTTTGTGGCCATCAGCATCGGCGTGACGCTGATCATTCGCTTAGAAAGAAGTGCAGCGATCGAAGACCGCTTAGTGACTACAGAGCTCGCCAGCCTGCAAATACACACCATTGAAGATAAGCTTGCACATGCACTGTCAGCGACCTACGCAGTAGCCTCATTGGTAAAAGACCGTAAAGGCAAGGTCGATGATTTCGATTCTTTTGCTGATCATTTGCTTGAATATCACCCTGGTATATCGGCGCTCTACCTGGCACCAGACGGTATCACCACTAACGTCGTACCGGCATACTGGCGCAAATATGGCTTGGGCATTAATTTACTCACCGACCCTTCCAGAAAAACTGAAGCACTCTTAGCGAAAAACACCAACCAACTTACACTGGCCGGCCCACTGACGCTTAAACGCGGCAGTATCGGCATCATCGGGCGCTTGCCCGTTTATTTAAAAGCAGAATCTGGTCAAGAACAGTTTTGGGGCATGATATCTGTCGTTATTACGCTAGAGTCAATACTGAAAGAATCTGGCCTACTCAGCATGGCGCAACGCGGCCACGATTACGAATTGTGGCGTATCGACCCTGCCACCGGGAACAAACAAACTATAGATAAAAGTACACATTTCGACGGCCAAAATACAGTTCACCAAAAACTCACCTTACCCAACGCTGTGTGGTATCTCGATGTCGTTAATAGCAATACCAATCAACCATTAACTGGCTTATACGTAAAATGCAGTATCGTATTTTTGATCAGTCTAATGCTGGCATGTATGGTTAAATTATTACTCAATACTCGTACGCAAAAACGTAATCTGGAAGCGATTATCGCCGACAGAACCAGGGAAGTCGCAGCCCGAGAAGCGGATCTGAGTCGCGCCCAGAGTATATCTGCCACCGGTAGCTGGATTGCAGATAACTACGACCAGATACATTGTTCCAATGAGGCTTATCACATTCTGAAGCTTCCAATAGGAAGCAACGTTGACTGCCAAACTATTTTTGAAAGAATTCATCCAGATGACCAGAAAAAAGTGATTCGGCACTGGAAGGAAAGTCTGACCCAGTTTTGCGCTGTTGAATTCCGCTTAAGCATAGACGGAGAAATTATCTGGATTCACTCTCAAATTGCCCTCGACAGAAGTTCGAATGGCAAGCTAATCCGGCGCATAGGCACAATACAAAATATCACTGACCGCAAACGCATAGAAGATGATTTGCGCGTCGCCGCGATTGCGTTTGAAGGACAAGAAGGAATGGTGATTACCGATGAACATCGCAACATCCTCCGAGTCAATAAGGCCTTTACCAGGATCACCGGATACTCCCGTGAAGAAGCATTAGGCAAGACCACAAATTTACTCAAATCTGGCATACACGGCTCAAGCTATTACAAAGACATGTCAGAACAATTGCAACTACATGGATTCTGGCAGGGCGAGATTTGGAATCGTCGTAAAAATGGCGAAATATATCCAGAATGGTTGACTATTACCGCGGTCAGATCGCAAGATGGAAAAACTATCAATTACGTCGGCACCATGCTCGACATTACGCAGCGTAAAGCCACTGAAGCCAAGCTCGAACATCTCGCTTACCACGACCCATTAACTGGATTAGCGAATCGCCGATTGTTACTCGACCGCTTACAACATGCGCTCGCCAGCAATATGCGCAACAAACGGCACGGCGCAATTTTGTTTCTCGATCTGGACAACTTCAAAACCATTAACGATATTAACGGTCATGGCACTGGCGATATGCTGTTGCAACAAGTCGCCAAAAGACTTTCTGAAAGCGTCGGTAAAGCGGATACATTAGCGCGCATCGGTGGCGACGAATTTGCGCTGATACTGGAAGGCATCAGTGACAATCTCAGAGAAACCGCGAGTAGAGCAAAATCCAGTGCCAGCCAAATTATCGAAAAACTCAAACAACCGTATTTTATTGATGGCCATGAGTATCACACCACCGCCAGCATAGGCATCGATTTTTTTAGTACTGACACCCAATCCGCCGACGAATTGCTCAAGCAAGTCGAAGTCGCAATGTACGAAGCCAAATCGTCCGGTGGCGATACTTTGTGCTTTTTCGATCCGATTATGCTCAATATTGTGACAGCGCGAGCAACAATGGAAGCGGCTATGCGGACTGGCATTTATCAGCAACAGTTTTTGTTGTACTACCAACCACAAGTCAATAGCGCAGGCAAACTGATCGGCGCCGAGGCGCTGCTGCGCTGGCAACATCCGCTCAAGGGAATGATTTCCCCGGCAGACTTTATTCCGCTTGCAGAAGAATCTGGTCTCATTATTCCTCTCGGCACCTGGATACTTAAAACAGCCTGCCAGCAATTGCGTGCGTGGAGCAGCGACCGACACTCGGCTAGTTTGACAATGGCAGTCAACGTCAGTGCCAAACAATTTCGCCAGCCAGATTTTGTCAAAGGCGTTCTATCTACCATTGAAGAAATTGGCGTTGATGCCCGCAAACTCAAGCTGGAACTCACTGAAAGTTTGTTGGTCGACGACATCGAAGAAACCATATGTAAAATGAACCAACTCAAAGCACATGGCGTCTGTTTTTCTCTCGACGATTTCGGAACCGGTTACTCTTCCTTGAGCTACTTAAAACGTCTACCTCTGGATCAACTAAAAATCGACCAATCATTCGTGAGAGATATTTTGATTGATCCCAATGACGCAGCGATCACCCGCACCATCATTGGCTTAGGTAAAAGCTTAGGGCTGGCTGTCATTGCCGAAGGCGTTGAAACCGAAGCACAACTGGCGTTCTTGCAAAGCCAGGATTGTCATGCTTTCCAAGGCTATTTGTTCGGCAAACCAGCACCAGAATTGAACATGCTCAGAAAATTGGTGTCCGCATAAACATAACAACCACATTGAACACAGTGCAAAAAAAGTACTCCTCGTGCATAATCAATACGAAGAACATTCCCTTTTTTATGAGATATCAACATGTCTAGCCTCGCTTTGTTGCAAACTGCTCGTCAACGTGGACAAGAACAAGGGCTGCCCTATGCAGGCGCACTCACCCCGACTGAAGCCTACGACTTATTGCAAGCCGATTCATCCGTGTTGTTAGTCGACGTAAGAACGAACGCCGAACGCGACTGGGTAGGTAAAGTTGGCATCAAGGAAGAACAACATTTTGCTGTGCAGTGGAATATCTACCCAGGCGGGACGCCAAATCCAGATTTTTTGGCGCAATTGCAGGCGGTGTCAGCAAATAGAGATACGGTTATCTTATTCCTATGCCGCTCCGGCGTGCGCTCACGCCACGCAGCCAAGCTAGCAACAGAAAATGCTTATATAAATTGCTATGATATTTTGCAAGGTTTCGAAGGTGATAAGGATCAACAGGGCCATAGAAAGACCATAGGTGGTTGGTGTCAACAAGGTTTGCCCTGGATTGGCGCCTGAATTTTGAATAATTCAACACCAAAGCTTCCATCTGAAGAAATAGTTTGCTAGAATAGCGAGCTTCGCTGATGCGGCACAATTGCAAAGACGAAAAGTAGGAGAGGTGGATGAGTGGTTTAAGTCACACGCCTGGAAAGCGTGCGTAGGTTTATCCCTACCGGGGGTTCGAATCCCCCCTTCTCCGCCATGAACACCGCAAACTACTACCAAGTTTGCCTAAAAAGCCCCTAAGTAATCAACGACTTAGGGGCTTTTTTACGTCCGTAGCGGCAAAGTATGCCCATTGACACCCACATTCTTTAGGGGCACTCTTAAGGGCAATGCCCCATCCTTTAAAAGAGAGTGCCCCAAAATGCCAAAGATCGTCACCCCTTTGACTGACATTCAGGTTAAAAACGCGAAGCCCAAAGAGAAAGCCTATAAGCTGGCGGACGGCGGCGGTATGTACTTGGAAGTGACACCTACAGGCTCAAAACTATGGCGCATGAAGTTCATGCAGGCCAACGGACGTGAGAGCCGTCTAGCTTTTGGCACTTACCCTGAAGTCACACTATCAGAGGCCAGAGAGAAACGACTAGAAGCCCGTCGATTGATCGCCAGAGATATTGACCCAGCGCAAGCCAAGCGCAAAGCCAAAGAGGATATAGCTACCGCTAACGCTAATACCTTTGAAAAGATCGCCCGTGAATGGCACGCAAACCGCCTAAGTGCTTGGAGTGCAACGACTGCCAAAGAAACGATTAATAGGTTGGAAAAGGATATTTTTCCTGAGATCGGCAAGTTACCTATTGCCTCAATCACACACCCCCAGATGATCGCAGCCCTACGCAAGATAGAAGCACGAGGCGCTGGAGAAATTGCCCATCGCCTTAAATCGACTTGTGCCCGTGTGTTTAGCTATGCGAACCAGCACGGCATAGAAAACAAGAACCCAGCCGCAGACCTCAAAGACGTACTCAAACCAGTTAAAAGCACTCACTTTGCAGCACTTGCGCCCGATGAATTGCCCGCCTTTGTTGCAGCCATTAGAGAAAACAACGCAAGGTTATATCTGCCTACTCGGTTTGCCATTCGCTTGATGCTGTTGATTTTCGTTCGCAGTAGCGAGCTACGCACTACCCCATGGAGCGAAATTAACTTAGAGACCGGAGAATGGATTATCCCGTGGCAGCGTATGAAGCGCGGCAAGCTGACGGTTAACCCAGATGAGACAGATCATCATGTGTGCTTATCCCGCCAAGGGTTAGAGCTATTGCGCGAGCTTCATAAATACACTGGCGGCGGTAAATACCTTTTCCCGAACCAGCGCGACCATGAAAAGCCAATGTCCGGCGATGCCATCCGCATGGCCTTAAACCGTATGGGCTATGAAGGCAAGATGACGACGCACGGCTTCCGCGCCTTAGCTATGACCACGCTAAAGGAAAAGCTAGGCTATCGGCATGAAACCGTTGATCGCCAGTTAGCCCATGCACAGAAAGACAAAATAGCCAGCGCCTATGATCGAGCGCAATTCTTGGATGAACGCAAAAAGATGATGCAGCATTGGGCGGATTACTTAGACGGCATGATGAATAATTCAAACGTCGTACCGTTCAAGGCAGCATAAACAGAGTTTCACCGAGCCTGACGGCCTCAGGCAAAGCGGCGGACTAGGTGCGGGAACACTCAGGCCGCCTGACCACAAAGCAAACTAACAAGGAGTTTGAATCATGGCTGAAGCAGATTTTACACGAGGCAAAGAAGAGACCATAAAAACCGAGTTTGAGCGTTTTTCTTGGGTTCGCCAAGCACAGCAAACGCAAAACACTGCTTTCCTTGAAACTGTCTATAACGTGACCAATGGCGCACAATTAGCGTTACAAATAGTACACACGGAACATATGGCAGAAGATAACGATGCCAATACGATATTCAGCAAAAATGATGTAGAACGATTATTACTGCTTGCAACTACATCGCTAGAGCTACTTAAAAACGCTACATTTGAACGAATCGAAAGAATTAACGATCAGGCCAGATAACTACTGAGAGAATAACCAGTTTAACCATGCCTACCGCGACGGCGGGAAAACAAGCATTGCCCCTTTGCTTGCTGGCATGGTTTCCGTTTTAGGGGAATAGGGAGGGGCTGTTAATGAAGATGGATGATATAAGAAGTGACCTTGGAGACGAATTTATAGAAAAAATTACAGAGGAATTTATCGAAAATATGACGCGCACTACAATGTTGCCCAGCATGAAAGCTGAACATTTAAGAGCGAAAATCAAAGAGGTTCGCGGAAAAAATCATGATCCTATATTTCTTGAATTAACTCTCAGTTGCTCAGAACTCTTTATTGGCACGCTTAAAGACTACATAAAAAAGCTGGAAAATATAATTGATATTGACGAAAATATTCAAGATCTATGGGATGCTGAAGTATCGCTTCAAGATAAAATGTTAGATTATTTGAAAGGAAAATCAAAGGAAAATGCAAAAAAAGGCGGACAAGCCAAAGCAATAAAGACTGAAAAATGCAGAAATGAATTTTTGCGACTGGTTGACGAGCGAAAGCCGCCATTTGATAAATCTAAGGTAGGGTTAGCTGAGGCTGTGCTTGAGTTGAAGCCGTTGATCGTTAAGTATGCAAAAGAAAATCAAAGTAGCGTAATAACCGCATCAACAAACCTCCCAGTCAAATGGCTAAATCAACATTGGAATCTGCCAAAACGGTCATATAAAAAGACCTGAACTAAGCACAATTAGTTTTTGCTAAGCACATTTAAATTCTGCTTAGTTTGAGTAGTTTTTATAGAATTGTTTCAAGTCTATCTTTGCATCACCCCGCCGTAGTTTGGTGGCAACGAGCAAAGATAGGCAGTCATGAACAATCAATCAAACACACCACAAAGTAAAACCCTCCCAGCCGACGGCATGAGCCGTTGGAGCCAGATAGCGCCATTCTCACCGATATGCCGAGAAAAGTTTAGGCAACTCGTAAAAAAAGGCATGGCTCCGCAGCCAGTCAAATTTTCCGAGCGTTGCACCGCTTATTCAAATCGAGAGCTTCATAAATTCTTTGCTGACCCTTTGAACTATCGGGCTGAGGTAAGCAAATGAGCGACCCTACAAAGCAAAATGCCTCCAACGAGGGAGGCAAATCATTCACTAAGCTGGCGGGCGGCGTGAAATCAGAAACTCAAGTTTTAAGATGCGGCGTTCAACATATAAGCAGACTTAGAAAAGAACTTGAGGCCAATGATCTTACCCTAAAATCCTCGTCCGGTGAGTCGCAATTATCTACCTTGCTGAAGGTTTTAATTTATCTCGGTGAGCGTGGACTTAATACCAAAGAGGGCGAAGGTCTGGGCTATTTCAGAATTGCTACTCGCATTCAAGACTTGGAAATGTTAGGTCATCGTTTCGCCTCGATTCGTGAAAGCATCATAGGCGTTGATGGGTTACAACACCGGAATATTGCTAGGTACATTTTAATCAGCCCGTCTGATTTGAAAAGTCCGCAGAGCGAGCTTGATCTAGGCTAGGCATGAGTCAATCAAAAAGACATTCGCTTAAGGATGCAAAGGCAGCGCGGGGAGGCGGTCAGTTCCTCGCTCTGCCCGTTGCTGTACTTCAAAGCCAAGCCCTAGCCAACTTATCACCTTACGCCTGTAAGTTGTTATTGGATATTGCGAGCCAATGGCGACTTCACAAAAATGGCGACGCGAGCACTGCATTTGAAAAGATTATGCGTCCTAGAGGTTGGAAATCCAAAGAAACGCTATACAAGGCAATGGACGAGCTACTTGCATCAGGATTGATTGTAAAGACCAGACAAGGCGGCTTACATAAATGCAATTTGTTTGCTTTGGGATGGCTGGCAATTGACGAGTGCGGAGATAAGTTAGACATCTCCGCGACAACTAGGCCAATGAATAAATGGGTAGATCTAATTCAGCCTATCAAAAACAAAGTGTCCAGTACGCCTACCGTACCTAAGCAAGCAAAAAACAGGAATTTAGGTACGCCAGCCGTACCAAGCGGATAGGAAAAATCGCGTTTAGGTACGCCCACCGTACTTAAATGGGTGTTTTTGGGCTTTCATATAGTACGCCTACCGTACACCTCTAGAGAATTACCATCTGTATGTAGAAATTAAAAAAGGATTTAAGAGCATGAGCGAGAAAACAAAAGAAGAAATTGCTGGCGCTGGCAACATTCACCGATTGAAAGCGAAACGGGAAAATGCCGATTCGACCCCGCTAACCATGCAAGAAATAGCATTGCCACTGATAAGGCTACGTTACAACATCAGGAAAGCTGTCAATTCGTTGAATGCAGCCCGTGACGAGGCCTATCAGTACGGTAGAAAGGCAAGGCAGCTAAAAGGCTATAACAGCCCGTTTTACGCTGGGAGAATTGAAGAACTAGAGCAGACTGCCAGCGCAATCCACAAAGGAATGGAAAGCACAAACGCGGCATTGAAGGCATGGGGCTATTTACTGACGGACATTAGCCATATGCTTGATACATGCACGACCTTGGCGCAAAGGTGCGAGTTAGTAAATGTTAATGTGGCTGACCGTGGAGACCTGACCGAATCTGATAGCCTTGTGCACATCATCTTTGTACATGGCTTGGAAGATTCAGCAGAACACAGAGGAAAGGACTTTAAAGAAGGCGCGATGTTTGAAGCCTTGCACTTGGTCTTTATGGACTTCCTGACCAATACGGACGAAGGGCAAGCCGTGGGAGATTCGTTATTTGAGGAAGGCGGCCTGTTTGAGTCAATACCTACCTATAAGCAGGACAAAGAAGGCAACATGCAGCGCCAGCCGCCAGCACTGAAGCTAATTAAGCCGACATATCACTAACACCAGCGCCAGCCTCAGAGCTGGCTTGTTTATTTGCTGGCGCTTCTCAATGTGCGAGGCCGTAGCCATTTGGTCGGACTGTTAGAGGCGTTTAGCATGGGTGGGGGGCTAAAATCCTCAAGACCGTATGGCGTTCTGACCGTCGGTTTAATCTTTTTTTTATTTCCACAATTCAGACTTTTCATTTTGGTATAGGTTCGCGGTTAGGTTCGCACCGATAGTCAAATAAACCCGAACCGGAAACCACCAGCGCCAGAGTGATGAAAGCGCCATACGGGAAAATATAAATCCGCCAGATCATCAAATAAGTACGCAACTAGGTACGCAAAGTAAGGCACTCCCTATTGCTTCACAAACCCTCTTTAAGATGGTTAGTCGATAAAGCTAGTAAAGCAACACGAAGTCCCTAAATCGGACTTCGTAAAAACTCATCGAGGCGGCAATAGAGAAGGCCGCGCCAGCACGTCAGGCATACAGGCTTTATCCTGCATTGCCCCTTATATCCATGATGCGCGACACACTGCAATGCAGTATGTCCATGATGTACATCCCACCCTTAATCTGAGGCTGGCGCAGAGTTGCGTAGTCTGCCAACGTCCGCATATTTAAGGAGATTCCCGCCGAAGTTCCCCGAATAGTGCCGAATGCTCGATACTATTCTCGAAAGCTCGCGCGATGCTCAGATGTGAGAATCGCTAACGCTTGCCTAACGCATTAATAACGCTTGTAGCGTTACGGAAACGTCTACGAACCGTGTACGAACCGTGTATGAGGTAACTACGATCGAACTGCGAACAACACGAAGCTGTCACGACCTGTCACGCATAGTCACGACGTGTCACGATTGCTGGCGCTGGAATGCGTCCGCATACCGTCCGCACCTTGTCCGCATTACGTCCGTATTGCGGTCGCATAAGACTAGTACCAGATAAGCACAGTGCAAGTACCCGAGTGAGTCAACACACGTTCAACACCTGTTCATCAGATGTTAGCTTTTGTTAGCTTCATTGTGACTGACTCAGTGAGCATTCAGCGACAGACTGTGTGACTAGTGTCAAGGTATTCCTCCATTGCGGGAAGACCGAGCATTCAGTGGCAGACTACCCAAAATTGGGGAAGCGGTATTTAGGTCGTTTAATTCTGGCCAGTATTGCGGACTATCCATTTTTGGCTTGTGAGTCGTTTAAACCTACTCTGTTCATTTTGTGAGCCTATTAAGCAGACTCGCAAAATATAGCGTCTCGATTTTAAATCTGAAAGGGTAGCATTTCAAACGCGACCCTTGCCCCAGCCACCAGCGGCGGATGGAGAACCCACGGTTAACCCATCGGTAATCAATGAGGAACCCAGTGATAACCCACCGCCAATGGTGGATGGGGAAAACCGCCTACCCAATTTTGAGGATACGGTAATAAAGTGCTTCATTTAGAAACAACCCCATGAAAGAAAATGTCAACCAGCCGAAAAACTGGCATCTTAAATATTGCCCGCCCTTCGTTTCCAAACGAACCCCATGAAAGGAAATGGCAAGAGTGCTTTATTTATGGATAAGTAAAAAATAATAGAAAAATATTATCGTAAATTATTTGCTTAAAATTTGAGCATAAATAGGCTCTATAAACTAGCGGGATAAAACACCTTAAGAAAAAACACAAAGGGGCATTTTTAGGGGCATTTCATGTTTTTAAAATTCGTAGATCGTTTATTGGTAAGGCTTTCAATAGATCGTTCGACTTCCCCCTTCCAAGATAAGAAAAAAGCCCTTGAATTATTCAAGGGCTTTTTTGTTTTTCTCCCGGGTGCTAGTCAACACTCGGATCGAACCAGTACCCACCTCAATATGCGCTCCGTATGCAAAAGCGGTTTTTACTTCGGATCCGCAATTTCATTCACAATTTTATTGGTCCAGACATCAACAACTGGTTCCAGGGATTTCATATTTGCCTGCAATTTGGCATCGCCCGTGCGGCCTATGTTTTTTCCAGCGGAGTGATGTACTGCTTCGAATACGATCTGATTGGTTTTGGCGTCACGCATGGACATTTCTAAAGTCACGACGATTTGCTGTTGTTTACCCATTGCAGCGTCCTTGATAGGCTTTGTGAGTAGACGTAGCGGAATAAAATCAATCACGTCACGACCAGCGTCAATAGTCTTGGCTTCTGTTGCGGCGATTTGCACTATCGTGTCAGCTTGCTCTGGTGTATCAACGAGCAGATTTTTGTCTTTCAATTTGTGACGCAAAACCTGATCGAGTTTTTCCACCATGGCATCCGCAGTGGACTTATCGATCAGGTCAAATTGTTTATCCTCGGGGTAACTTTTTATCTTAAAAAAATAGATCTTACCCACTTTACGTCCTCGCGCTTCTGGCGGGGTGTAATGAAAATAGTTGTCCGCGGAACGAGGATCAAGCACCAGCCTGGAATAATCACTGAGGAAACCATTGGGTGGGACCACCTGGCTATCTTGCGCATGCAAATTGCTAAGCAGGCCTAAACATAAAAGGAAAGTGAGGATTTTTTTCATGATAGTTATTTGCAAGGTCTAAAAAGGGCTGCACGATTTTCATCAGTACGCAGACATCATCACCTACATAAATCTCGTTACTCAAATATCATATCTCAAAAATGTATATTCAGATATTTAATGGTTGAATTAACATCTATCGCCGCGTCTCCGGTGCATTTTTTCGTCCGTTGATATAATAAAAAAGTGCGATACAGCAATATAGTTTGATCAGAGTGCTTGCAAGTACGAGTTCGAATTAGGGCGAACAAATGATCACACATTGATTGGCAAGGAACCTCTTCATGCGGATGCGAAAAAAAGCCGATTTACCAACTAAGCTTTGCCCATATTGCATGCGGCCTTTTGCATGGCGAAAAAAATGGGAAAAAGTTTGGAATGAAGTGAAATACTGCTCGGAGCGTTGCCGCAGCGCCAGTAAAGGTAAGACATGCTGAAATCAACAATGATAAACACCTCTTCGCAAACGCAACCTAGCCAATCTAGCTCAGAAAGAATTGTTATCTATTTGTTTCGTAATGACTTGCGTATTGAGGACAATCCCGCCCTGGTAAAAGCATGTCAAGTCGCAGAAAAAATCGTATTTGTGTATTGCCACGTCAGTGCGATTAATGTTTTCAATTCTCGACAACGGTGTAGGCTCCCACAAAGTAACGGACATCGTCAGCAGTTTATCGCCGCTGCACTAACCGAAGTGAGAATGCAATTAGAGGCGAGCGGTAACACCTTGCTCGAAGTTCATGGCAGTGCCGCAGCATGTTTGCCGCAATTGGCGAGTGAGATCAATGCTAAAACGGTTTATTGTGAAGAAATAGCTGCGCCCTATGAGCAAGACGAGGTAAATGCATTGCGTTCTGCAGGTTTGCATGTGCATACCGTATGGCATTCGAGCTTACTTGACCCTGCAGATTTGCCGTTCACGGCAGATGCCCTGCCCCGAGTTTTCACCCAATTCCGCCAGCTCATTGAAGCCGAAGGTGTGAGACCACGATCACCTGCACCAAAGCCAGCGGTAATTCCGGCATTACCTGATAATTTCAACACTGTTGCTGCCCGCTGGATTCAATTGGAAACTAAACGTCCGAAATCGGGAGTGTTAGTGGTGTCAGTCGCGTCGATGCCAATACCGTTAAGCAATGATCCACGCTCTTCGTTTCCGTATTATTTACCGGCTTTTTCCGGTGGCGCGAGTGCTGCCCGCAACCATTTACAGAATTATTTGACGAAAAAACTTCCGCACACTTATAAGCTCACCCGCAATCAATTATCAGGGCGTGATTATTCAACGAAGTTTGCGCCGTGGTTGGCATCGGGTGCCCTTTCCGCACGCCAGATTTACCAAGATTTAAAAGAGTTCGAAGCGACCTATGGTGCAAATGACGGCAGCTACTGGATATGGTTTGAACTACTTTGGCGTGATTATTTTCGCTTTTTACATCTTCAATATGGGCGCAAGCTCTATGCGGCAAGTGGCTTGACTCAAGCACCAACGCCGACACATCACGAAGATAGATTTGAACAATGGTGTATGGCGAAAACGGCGGAGCCCTTGGTTAACGCTGGCATGAGAGAACTCTATAGCACAGGATATTTATCCAACCGCTTAAGACAGATTGTCGCCAGCTATCTGATTTACGATCTGGAATGCGACTGGCGCGCGGGTGCCGCATGGTTTGAGGCATCCTTAATTGATTACGATGTCTACAGCAATCAGGGGAATTGGCTCTATATTGCCGGGCTTGGAACCGACCCACGCAATGGCCGACGATTCAACATTCAAAAACAAATGCATGACCATGACCGCGACGGATCGTATCAACGCTTATGGAATACATTTTAAAAAAGACAAACACTATGACGACGATCAGACTGCTACTTGGCGATCAATTAAATATCCAACATTACTGGTTCAGGAACGTGGATAAAACCAAGATCTACGTTCTGATGGAAGTCAGGCAAGAAACGGACTACGTACTCCACCACGCGCAAAAAATTCTGGCGATTTTTGCAGCCATGCGAGATATGGCACGTCAGTTAAAAGCACTGGGTCATCAGGTTCATTACCTCAAGATTGACGCCCCTGAGAATTTACATGCTATTCCTGCCAATATCGATGTTTTGATCACGCAATATAAAGCCGATGCGGTTGAATATCAGGCCCCAGATGAATGGCGTCTGGATCAACAACTCTACCAACATGGGCGTACATCGACTATTCCCTGGCGCATGGTCGATAGCGAGCATTTTTATACGCATCGTGGACAGGCAGCCGAAATCTTCAAGGGACGCAAGCAATGGTTGATGGAATATTTTTACCGCCAAATGCGTGTGCAACATCAGATATTAATGGATGACAAAAAGCCGGTTGGCGATCAATGGAATTTTGATCACGATAATCGCAAAGCCTGGAAAGGAATACCAATTGAGCCTGCCGATATAAGAACCAGACACGATCATACAGAACTATGGCAAAGCATCGTCAATGCCGGTGTCGCGAGCTTTGGGCACGCACAGGCAGATGCATTGGCGTGGGCATTAAACCGCCAAGAGGCTTTGCAACAACTTGAAGGTTTTATTGACCGCGCACTCCCACATTTTGGTGATTTTCAGGATGCCATGCATACCAAAGCGTGGCGCTTATTTCACTCTCTTCTCTCGTTTGCGCTCAACGTGAAAATGCTGACACCACATGAAGTAGTAAAACGAGCGGAAGCAGCATATCGGGCAGGTCATGTACCACTGGCTGCCGCTGAAGGATTTATCCGGCAAATTTTAGGCTGGCGTGAGTACATACGCGGTGTGTATTGGGCAAATATGCCTGAGTATGCAGAAAAGAACTTCTTTCAACATCAACGCGATCTACCTCAATGGTTCTGGACCGGCAAAACCAAAATGAATTGTCTGTCCCATGCAATTACGCAATCATTGGAGCAAGCGCATGCACATCATATTCAGCGATTGATGGTGATAGGGAATTTTTCTTTGCTTGCAGGCTTAGATCCGGTGGCGGTACATCGATGGTATCTGGGTGTATATATCGATGCATTTGAATGGGTAGAGCTACCAAACACCCTAGGAATGAGTCAATTCGCTGATGGCGGTCTGCTGGCGACCAAACCGTACGTGTCAAGCGCAGCATATATCGATAAAATGAGCGACTATTGCAAAGGCTGCTACTACGATAAAAAATCCCGTATTGGCGACAAAGCCTGCCCTTTTAATGCCTTATATTGGGATTTTTTTGAGCGCAACAAATCAGTGCTGGCAAAAAATCCACGGATCGGCATGGCATACAGGCAGCTAGAAAAAATGGACGTAAAGGCGATTAGTGATTTTAAAATGCAAGCACAAAAAATGCTGGATAATTTGGATATGCTGTAATCGTCCGTGACAGATCGTTAAACGTTATTTGAGATGTGAGAAACTATGAAAATAGGCATGCAAACCTGGGGTAGTCATGGCGACATACGCCCATTCCTGGCGCTCGCCGAAGGCTTGCAAGCAGGCGGTCATGATGTGACTCTGCTCATCACTTGTTTTGATAGCGCAGCTTATACGAACGCTACATCAGCGAATGGAGTGAAGATCAAACTCATCGCATCACCGGTCGTGAGTCTGGAAGAAGCCGAAAAAATCTCGAAAATCGCCTACAACATCCGCGATCCGATGAAACAAATCGCGACCATTTTGCAAAGAGGATTTGCGCCGGTTGAAGATCAGATGTTTTTTGCGGCCCAACAACTGAGTAAAGACAACGATTTACTGATCGGTCATTACTTCATGCATCCGTTGCAAATTGCTGCGGAACAAGAACATAAGCCCTATGTCAGTATCGTACTTGCCAATATCGTTGTCCCCAGCGACTACACCAATCCACTGGGCTTTAATGCACTTGGAAAATGGGGGCATCGTCTGATTTGGTGGATCACAAAATTTAGTATCAACCGCGTCATCCGGCACTATCCAAATCGTTTGCGTAAGCAATTGGGTATGCCATTAACTCAAGATCTGATGACACAAGTATGGATGTCACCATTTCTGACCTTGCAAGCGGTCAGTCCACAATTTTGTCCACGCCAGCCGGACTGGCCTTCATCAGTTGAAGTTTGCGGTTTTCTTGATACCCCCAATCTGAGCATGGAAGGGACGCTGCCAGGTGCTTTAAGTAACTTCCTTTGCGCTGGAGATGCGCCTGTGTACATGACATTTGGTAGCTGGATGCCACAAGATTTTGTCAATCAAACCGCTACATTGCACCTCTTGACCCAAGCCGCAAAACTGGCTGGTTGCCGCGCCATTATCCAGAGTCCGTCGTGGCAGGAATGCGGTTTCAACTCGAACGAGCAGATTTTATTTGTTTCTGCCGCACCACATCATTTGATTTTCCCGCATTGCCGTGCAATTGTGCATCACGGCGGTGCCGGAACAACGCAATCAGCCACTCTGGCAGGGAAACCATCCATCGTCGTTGCGCACCTCAGTGAACAAGAGCATTGGGGACGCGAATTACATCGTTTAGGGATAGCTGGTAAATTCAGCAAACGTCGCAGCCTGAGCGTGAAACAACTAGCAGATCAAATCAGATACATTCTGAATAATCCTGGTTTAGCCCATACTGCGGAGAAAATTGCGATAGCCATGAAACAAGAAAATGGCGTAGCTGAGGCAGTCAAGGTGATCGAGCAAAGGTTTATGGCATAAAGCAATTTGTTTTAATGCAATACGATTCCCATGTGTTGCGCCTGAGCAGGTCAAAATAAGGCCATCCTGATCGGTGTCGACACGCCTGAGTATCGTTTCATTCGCACCTCTGATTCAAATTTTTTTATCTTCTTCCATCTCGAAGGCATAGAAGTGCCACTGAATCCCCTACATCCAACGGGGTAGAGATGCAAGCGATGTCTGGAGCCACCGCGGCCAGACCGCTTGAATATTCCGCTTTTCAAGCACTTCATCACGAGGTTTTTACCGCCTGTCGCATGCGAATTGATACCGATCGATCCAACGAATAAGATGGTTTCATCAACAAAAACATTTAATTTATTACCCAAGGGAGAGATCATCATGAAAACAACAACACGTAATCTGCTTATTTTGCTGGTATTAGTAACAATTGCAGCGACATGCTCGATGTACTTCGTTTCACCTCATACCATCATCATCAATGACGAAGAAGTTACTGGCGTTGTTGGCTTTGGTGCAGCATTTGTCGGGATTATCATCGCGGCCCTTGCATGTATATTTGCAGTGATCGTTACTAGTGCGGTTTTAGCAGGTGTTTCCGCTTTGTTAATTTTCGTATTTGCAGCTCTTGCAATCGCTTTGGCACTGGCAGTCGCCCCTTTGTGCTTACCTTTACTATTGCTAGTGGGTGTAGTGATGTTTTTCAATCGCCGCAAGCAAGCCAAAACTGTGAATACTGAAACGCTGGCTCAAAACTAATCAAATCATTCATCCCGGAAGAAAAACTTGCCACAGCGTCGCGCTCAGCACTGGTACAATCTGTGACCTTTTTTCTTCCGGTTGATTATGAAATCTCCAGAACTGCGCAAAGAATTATCAGAACTGGTGCTGCATAAACGTGGTATCCGCATTAACCTCCAGTTGCCCCTGATCGAAAGTGAAGACGAAATAAGCCTGCGTAGTGCCGATGCCTTGGCGCAACGCCTGACCGCACTGAGTCTGATCCGGCAATTTTCTCTGTCCGAGCCGATACAACAAGCAATCTTGCGTAACGATATTCAAGCAAAGCAACTGAATGATTGTTTCAGTGCCAACGAGCAGCAATATATATTTGATCCAGCGGGTAACCAAAACTTGCTCAGTATAAATGGCGAAGCATTACGTTTTTTACTGTGGGCAAGTGGTTTGCAAAAAAATATAGGTATGCCAGACGGTCAATCGCCAGGAGCAGAGTTTGAGATTCTTTTAGCGAGCTTACCAGATGCGCCAAATGAACTAGCAATTCGCGTCAAACCACGCAGTAAATCCGAAATTTTGGATTGGGCGGATTTATTGTATCGCTTGCACTGGGCGGTGCGACATGCACACATCACCGCTAAACCTACGCCAGGCAGGCTGCACGTTGATGCTGTACATGAGTGGCACAAAGCGGCAAATTGGCTGATCCAATATGATGATGAAAACGATTGGGATAAAGTCAGTACTGAAACTGCGGGATAGTCATTGGACTGAACAAAAAAAGGCCAATATCTGATTGTACAGATATTGACCTTTTACTTTAAGTTTGTCAGGGCTTATCCAGAAATCGCCTTGCGTGCAACGGCTGAATCATCAGAAAAGAATCCATCAATACCCTCAGCGAGATAGGTTTTGATTTCGGCAATCGAACCAGCCTCATTACGTGCGTTTGGTCCATCAGCATTGCGGAAATCTGCCGCCAAAAAGCAATTCTCGGGACGGAAGGTGTAGGTATGCACCAACAAACCAGCAGTATGTGCATCCGCCACTAAAGACGTCGGTTTAGCCAATTTTCCATTGGCCTGAACCGGAATCACCGCCCTGTGAGGTGGCGCTACAACATCGGCATAAACTGCGATGTCACGTAACCCCTGCGCACTACACATTCGCTCAAATGTCAGAGTACCACCAGCTGCGACCACATCAGCAGGACGTGCATCGCCCATGTAAACCAATTGCATCAGGCGCGTATTCGGACGTCGTCCTATCAAACTACGCAAGTACTTCAAATTGGCAATTTCAAACGATTGAATTTCTAATGGGCAGCGGCGCGTATATTCGTGGGCATCTATACTTTTCAGAAAACGATCTTCAAGTGGCAAACCCAGACTGGCAAAATACGTAGAATGCTTTAACTCAGGAATCAAGCCGATGACTTTACCGGTGGTTGCTGCAGTCGCTGCGGCAAAATCGATAATTTCATCCCAGGTCAATATCTGAAACATCCCATCGTATTGCGTGTTTTGCGGTCGAATTTTTGGCAATCGTTCCACCGCACGCAAGGTCTTTAATTCTGCCAGAGTAAAGTCTTCTGCATACCAACCGGTACGGGTTTCGCCGTCGATAGTTTTGGTGATTTTTTTGTTTGCAAACTCAGGACGCTGTGCAACGTCTGTGGTCTCACTTAAAAATGCTTCGTGTCGTGCAACTAACACGCCATCTTTGGTAATAACCAGATCGGGTTCGATGTAATCAGCGCCATCCACAATCGCTTTGGCATACGATGCTAAAGTGTGTTCGGGACGCACAGCGGGTGCCCCGCGGTGTCCGAACAAATCTATTTTGCGTTTTTTGCTTTCTGGCTCTATTTTTGAGCCAGCAACTGCAGTAGCGATCCCACCCCATGTAGCCACACACATGACCGCAGCACTATTAACTGCAGTCTTTAAAAACTTTCTGCGAATTTGTGTCATGCAAACTTTCTATTAAAACTCTGCGCCAAAGGTGACAAAGAACTGGCGAGGAGCAATTGGATACGTATTGTATGTACCACTTGCTGCACCAACGACGACAGCTGTCGCACCTGTTCGTTGATTCAGGTTAGTCACATTCAAACGTAGTTTCGCATTTTTCATGAAGCCACTCGACAAGGACGGCAATTTCGCGGTGACGCCAAGATTCATCATAAAGTAACCACCGACATACAAATCATTCGTGTAAGTTGCATAGCGACGACCAACATAATCACCCGTCAATTGTGTTTCAATGTCACCAAAGGTTGCCGTTGCCACGAACTTATTCATCCATTGCGGCGCACCTGGCACTTGCTTGCCGGATGTTTGTACGACAGCGCTACCATTGGTATAGTTGTCTTGATAGACCGAGCGGTTATACGACAAGGCATTATAAAAACTGAAGTTTTTACCGAAATGCAGCGTTCCGGCAATGTCGATACCATCCGTAGTCACGCTACCGACGTTAGCGAGGACAGGGTTACCACCGACAATTGCCGTAATCACTGCCGTTGGGCTGATTTGCAAAATACGATTACTGAAATCAACGTGATAGACGTTCACCTGACCATCAATTTTATCCAAAGCACCTAACTGCACATCGCGTTTGCCACGAATGCCCATTTCATAGGTGACCGAAGTTTCTGGCTGCGCGGTATTCTTAAACAGGTCAAATGCAGACTGGCTTGCCAGGCTCCACGGAGATGCACCACCAGCCCCATAGGTCACAAACTGGCGCATATTTTTTTGAATATTGACGAAAAATTGATCCCGCGGGTTGATATCCCACAAGACGCCTAATTCAGGCAAGAACCATTTTTTGGTATCAATTTTTCCGACTGGCAAGGCTGTAGAACCACCTGCAATCGCACCAGGCAAAGGCTGTACCGGGAACAATCCTTCGGCAAATTGCAAACTCGATTTAAAACCAGCTTGCAAAGCAAGGTTCGGCTTTACGCGCCATTCGTCTTGAACGTGCAATTGCACCACATCGTTCGTTATATTGCTGCCGTATTGGGTAATCAAAGGATTGCTAGGACGTTGATACGGCGTACTTGGATTGTTCACGTCCAATGCAAACCAGCGACGATACGTGGAAGAATTATTGTGCTCCCACCAGCCACCAAACTCCAGTTGATGATCACCCAGATCCATACGAACATTGGAAATGATACCGGGTCGATTAATGACATATTCGGTAGCACGGGTTGCATAACCGGAGTTACCAAAAATCTGTTTCAGATTTTGATTAGGGAAGTAAACGCCAAACAAAGCGGGCAAACCTGCCGCACCTATAGGACCTGCAACGACACCAACACCATCATCATGATGGAAGTAGACTTGATTCGTCCAGGTGGTAGTCTGATTCAAATTCCAGTCGTATTTTGCGTACGTCAAAAAGTCAGTGCGTTGCGCGTCGCTGTAATAGTTATGGTAATTTGCACCATCGGCCGCTGGAGTTGCGCCTTTAGGTGACAAATAAGTTAACGCAGTGGCAAAATCCGGATACAAAAATGCTCTTGTGTATGGAGCACTACTCTCACCAGCAACATGCACAGTCGCATCTTCATTCGGTTCTATTTTATCGCTGTAATTGGCAAATACGGTGAGCTTACCAGTCTCGGAATTATGAACAAACTTTCCGTTGAATTGATTACCACCTTGTCTGCCATCAAAGTCCCAGGCACGCGCTTCATGATGCAAGCCAGAAATGTAAGCGCTGTTGCCATCACCAAAATTACCTGTATCAAAACGGACAAAAGTACGTGATGTGCTATAGCTACCAACTGTTTGTTGAACGCTGGTGGTTCTGGTAGCTAAAGGATCGCTGGAGAACACTTCAATCGTTCCACCCAGATTGCTGGTTGATGGCGTTGCCAAATCACCGGCGCCAGAGGACAAGACGACATTGCGCACGTTTTCACTGATCACTGCACGCTGTGGCGACAAACCATTGTAATTACCGTATTGCTGGTCACCAAGCGGCACGCCGTCCATGGTATAACCCAATTGTTGCCCGCTAAAACCATGCACAAACAAAGTTAGATTTTGTTCATTATTTCCCCATGGATCGGCAGTAGAAAAGCTCACACCTGGCAAGGTTTCTATGCCTTTTAATGGATTAGTCCCAGGTAATTGACTTTGCAACTCTTTTGCACGCAAAGAAACGGACGAACGTGTACTTTGAGAAGAAATTTCTACGGTAGAAACGCTATTGTCCACCCCTTCGATTTTCTTTGCATCCTTGGATACCTGATTATCAGCACTTGCGACAACCGTCGTCGATTGCGCTGCGGCAAAAGACGAGAAAGCCATTAAACATGCTGCGGACATTACCAACAAAGGAAAATGGCCGGGCTGACCCGGCTTAGATTTCGAAGGGGAGGTTTTCATGGTTTAATCAACGCTTGATTCAGTGGTTAAAGTAAATTGCTTGCAAGTTTCTTTTAAGCAACTGCAAAATTGCGTGTAGCTTAATTACTTTTTATGACCACGAAATGACCATGCGTTATCCATTTGCAAAAATGCCTCTCCATTAATTTTATTGCTTTTCATAGAGAAGTATGACTATGAAGGTGACGCTGGTTCCTTATACCAATTGCTCTTAGCTACCACTTTTTCGTGTTCTGGATCACCAAGATAATGTGGCGACATAATCTGTACTCCATATTCATTGAACACATCCTGAATGTTGGCATGTAATTGATTCATCACCTCAGCCCGAGGTCTCGGATCTGTCGGAATCGCCTGACATACCAGTAAATACTCGGGATAAAAATCAGATAATGCGGTTTGAAAAACCTTGGGTGAAGGTTCCGGCAAAATGCCGGGTGTTCTATGCGCCGCCTCAATCAACATTGCCTGCACTTGCCGCCACGGCGTGTCGTAACCGATCGTCACTTTAGTATCGACTACAAAACCATCACCAGAAACAACACGTGAATAATTCTTGGTGACACTGCTCAACACGTAAGAATTCGGCAGCGTCAGTTCGACGCCCATGCCATTCCGTATCCGCGTGCTAAACATGCCAAGCTCAGTAATCGTCCCGTCATGCTCGCCGATACGGATAAATTCACCTTTGCGGTAAACTCTTGAATACGTCAGTATCAACCCACTGGCTGCTTGTCCAACCAGGCTGGACGCTCCCATCGACAACATCAAACCAACCAGTACTGATACGCCTTTGAACGCTTCCGTCCCAGAGCCAGGCAAATACGGATAAGCCATCGCCAATGCAAACAGCCAGACCGCGATGATCGCTATGCGGCGTGTTGGGCCAACCAGATCAGCATCCAACCACGCGATCTCTATTGACCGGTTTTGCACCAGGTCAAAAAAGTGCCCCATGCCCTTCGCAAATAATTTAGCGAGAACAAAAATCACACATGCGACAAACAGATCAGGAATCGCTCTCAAGATCGCGCCACCCAACATCAATACCAGGCCAAATAAATAACCGTTCAGATGTTCGCCCCAAGGACGCGTAAACGGAAACTGAGACATGATGACACCTAGCCACTGGTAACTGAGCAACAAGATGATGAGCCAGGTCAATAACTGAAACACCTTACGCATGACCCAATTGATGCGCTCTCTGCGTAGCAGTAAGACACCTACATCATTCAGCCCAGCCATTTTTTCATGTGCAAAATTGAGCAATTTTCGTATTGCAACCCGGCGCAATTTGATGAGCAGCCAGATTAAGCCAACATAAACCAGGCTTGCCAGCGCAGCGTATCCTAGCGCATGTAAAATACTCCTCAGGCTATGGCTCTCCCGGATCTCACTCAATGACTGATTGAGTGCTTTGACAGCATTCTCAGCCACACTTTCTAGTGTCTCCTGTTCATAGGGATCAATATCTTCCGGCGAGATATAAAAACTTCCCGCACCATCAATTTGTATCAGCATACCGGGAGCCACCACTACCGCTTTAGCCTGATGGTCACCAGTCACTTCAAGCTGTTGGGTGATACGCGCTTTCGCTCGCAGCACCCGCTCGGATGGATGCATGCCAAGAACCGTACTGCGAAACACCACAATGTCGCGATTAAAAACACTTAGTGTCGCTTCATCGGTTTTCTCGTGGTTATCGGTAGTAGATAACTCAGTGGCATGCAACATGCTTGTCAGCAACAGCATGAAAAGACAGCACAACAAATGGTAGATTTTGAATATTTTCATTTTTGAATTAAATCCGTCAATCGAAAAAACTGCGCTGAGTAAATGAAAGACAATCTTATCAGCAAGCCTGAGAGAAAATCGAAGAAACTCTATTCCGGCTTCTTTCACGCAACAGATTTGAATCTATGCTTGTTTGACAATCATCACCAAGCAAAGGTGAGTGAACTTTTTAGATCAGGATCAAAAAAATATTGCTAAACTGACCTACAATAACTGCAAATTCCAACTACAATGAAATTTCCATGTTCTCCTCATGGAGCAAATAATGACTTCCCGTAATTATAAATTTCCTCTGACTATCTCTAGCGTCGCATTGATCGCGTCCTTGGGCATAGCCTTGCATTTTGCTTATGCCAATGAGAGCGAAGATGGTGCAAGTAAGTATCAGGACAATGACTTTTCCGCAGCTGCGGAAGCGTTTCAGGCTGCGGCCGACAATGGCGATGCTGAAGCACAAACCAGTCTTGGGATCATGTATCTGAAAGGCGAAGGCGTTGACGAGGATGAAAAGAAGGCACTAAGCTTATTTGAGAAAGCCGCAGCGCAGGGCAATGTGCGCGCCGAAGTCAATCTGGGCAGAATGTATGCCAAAGGCAAAGCCGGATTAGTACCTAATTATGGCATCGCTGTCTCATGGTTTGATAAAGCCGCGACCCAAGGATATGCCGATGCGCAATATACGCTGGGTGTGCTGTATGTGACGGGTAATGGCGTCCCTCTGAATTACAAAAAGGCACAGGAATTATTCAGCAGTGCCGCAGATCAAAACAATGCCAGCGCGCAATATCAGCTTGGTTTGATGAATTTCAAAGGCAAAGGAATGCCAGTCAATTTCACCGAAGCCTACAAATGGCTATCGTTAGCAGGCGACTATGATGATGCCGCTGTCTATCGCGACTTTGTGTCACAAAAAATGTCGAAAGAGCAAGTGGAACAAGCGGTGGCCCTGGCTGATGATTGGAAGCAAGATCAGGAACAAAATCAAGATAAAAATAGCGAAAAAGCAGGAAAATAAAACACCTCCGCCAATACTTTTGAGGCGGCTCTGACTGAAAATTTTCTTTGAGCCACTCCAATCGCTCGAACTTGTGTTGAAGAATTAGTGTCCCAAGTTCAGGTTCATAGGTCAATCACAAAGGCAGGATTGTGTAAAGCCTAAAGAAAACTAAGAACGAATACATCGGCATACAAAATCCATGTCGATGTATTCGATATGTGCAGGAAAATCCCGCTTAGTATTAAAAATACTTCAAAGTAAAATCAATATCAAATTCAATGATGAAATTAGCGCTGAAACGGACGATGCGCGTTCAACCATTTGATTGATGTTAAAAATATGCCACCTAAGGTACCGTAGGTTTTATCTTCTTTTTCAAGTGAAATTTGTGGGTAAACTTCTGGTAAGCCACTAACGAGGTATGCGAAATTCATGATGTTCTGCTCCAAAATAAATGAAGTGTCAGAACAGTTCGCCTGATCCTTTAATCGCGCAGAATATGTCCGCCTCGACCTGGATTAAGTTTCACCACTCTGCACTTTTTTAATAAAAAATTTTTAAGAATGTTCTACAACTACTATCATCAGTCATATTAACTCCCAGTTCGTTGATCGGAATCTGTACATATGTGCAGATTAGCTTCGCATGAAAATGAAGATCATTCCTATAGAATTTTTAAATTCATTTTCTGCCATTTCCAACAGCCGCACTCCAACGGATACTACGTACGCTGCCTTCCAGACCCAGACGGCTGACCATCTGAACCAGATGGTTACGGACATTTTCTGCGCAACGTACTTCGATATCAAAGACGGCCAATCCTTGCACATCTTGAGAAATATAATCAAAGCGCTCTATCGTTCCCCCTATCGATACCAAAGACTGGCGTACTAAGGTTTCGACATACTGAATATCATCATCACGAAAAGTGGTGCGAATGTGATATAGCGGTGCGATATTTTTGACCGGCATTCTCACCACCGCTTCCCGGTGTGAGATTGAGATTTGTTGAAATACAAAAGATGCTAAATCAATGAGTGTCATGTTGACCTCCTCATTCTTATTCGTTGTGACGTGTAAGAACACGCGAAACGACACCCACCATTCCCCCAACAACTGGAATTGAAGCTGGAAAAACATGTGTCATTACATTGAAGCAGCGACCGATAGGTGTATCAGCGTCACTGCTGGCTAGCGCATGACGAGCGCTGTTGATGAGTAAGTACCATTCCATTGCAAAATCCTCCGCAATAATAATTCGCAACGTACAGGCGAACGACAGCCTCGCACCTGGCGAATTAAAGAAAAACGCGCGCAAATAAAAACGGTTAGCACTGACACGACGAACACGAGGCTACAAACAGAAAGCCGTGACCGAGCGCAAGAATGCGAATTTATTTGAACGAAAAAAAGCTTAGAGCTGGGAATGTTTGCTGACGAAGAAATCGTCGGGAAACTATAGCCTGCATTGCGCACGCTAGAGATAAGAGCTGGTCTATCAGGAGTGTGCGGAAATGACGGGGCTAACCCATCCATTTAATTGATAACGACAACTACTACAGTCCACAATGGAACTCCTATAAAACGCAATGGGCGAATTGTAAGCGCCTTAATTTTAAGGTGTCAATAAATAATTCCAAATTTTTATAAATAATTTTTTGAAGATGAACCTCGCCAAAAAGTTTGAACCTGAAATTTTCAAACCACACCTGACCTTGAACTATAGTTGTACAGATAAGAAACGCCATCACATCAGTTTTTCTTTGCCACCTCAACGTCATTTGATCGTGATTTTTTTTGGCTCAAATATAATTACGATAAAAATCAATGAAGGCTCTGATCTTCGCAGGCACTAAACGCCCCGGTGGTAACACTGCATAAACCCCACCTACTGGCAAAGACCATTCTGGAAATAATCGAACCAACTTACCCGCATCAATTGCCGTTTGCGCTGTAAATTCGTCGAGCACGGAAATCCCCGCGCCGTTCTGCACAAGCGCCAATAAAGCATTGAGCGCATCCACTTGCAGGCGCGATTTCACGTGCACGGTTTCGACGCCCCCCATAATGTCGGTCATTTTCCATGTCAGTGGCGTCGGCAATAATGATAAAGCGACCCACTCGTGTCGTCGCAGATCCTGGAGCTGCTTTGGTTCGCCATACCGTTTCAGATATTTCGGCGCTGCGACCATGAATTGCTGAAACTCGCCGAGCTTCATCGCTCTTTGCGATGAGTCACGTAACCATCCCATACGAAATGATAAATCTATTCCATCAGAAACCAAATCTCCAATTCGATCGGCCAATCGTAAATCGATCCGTAATCGTGGATGTAATAATGCAAAGGCAGCGATAACCGGAGCCAGCTTCTGTGCGGTAAGATTGACTGTCGAAGATATACGTAACACCCCGGTCAATTCACCGTAACTGGTTTGATCACTTCCTGCCTGAAACAATGCTTCACGTAATCCTTGCAATAAAGGTTGGCATTGTTCATGCAAAATACGCCCGGCTTCTGTGAGCACAATTTTACGTGTTGTCCGTGTGAACAAAGAGCAGGACAATTGTTGCTCGAGGCGGCTAATGCTGATGCTGATTTTTGCTTTGGCGACGTCAAGCCGTTCGGCAGCGGCTGTGAAACTGCCCGCCTCGACCACCGCACCAAAAATACTAAGCATATTTAAATCAATCTGATCCGGGCTCAACATACTATCCACATACGGTCATAACGAGGGTTTATCTTACCATTCATTGATAAGAATATGAAAACAAAGAATTATTAATTAAATCATTTATCTATCCAATTTTTAATGTCAGACTTCGATTTATGAATCACACCATTCAGATACTTATTTAAACTTTTTTCGGAGAATAGCAATATGAACATCGCACTCATCGGTGCATCTGGCTTTATTGGTTCGGTTTTATTAAAAGAAGCCGTGTCACGTCAACATCAGGTGACCGCATTTGTCTCACACCCAGAAAAAATTTCTGCGACTATTCAGGTGGCAGTTCAGGCAACGGATGTTCAAAACCTGCCACAACTAACTGAACAACTACAAGGCTTTGATGCGGTCATCACTGCTTTCAGCGGTCATGCAAATGAAGATGTGGTTGGCTACTATGTATCTGGTATTAAAAACATTATTCAGGCAGCCAAAAATACAAACGCTATGCGCTTATTGGTCGTCGGTGGTGCCGGTTCCTTAGAAGTTGCCCCGGGGATGCAAGTCATGGATCAGCCAGGGTTCCCAGACGCTTATCGCGCTTCCGCTGAAGGGGCACGCCAGGCATTAAGCTTATTACGCGAGGAAACGAGTCTGAATTGGACCATGCTATGCCCTTCAGGCATGATAGAGCCGGGGCAGCGTACGAATCAATTCCGACTTGGCAAAGACCAGTTATTGATCGCTTCAGATGGCAAAAGCCATATTTCTGTTGAAGATTATGCGCTTGCGATGATCAATGAATTAGAGCAACCAGCCCACGCCTATCAACGCTTTACTGTAGGTTACTGATCAGCATAAGACCTGCTGGGCAGGTTTAACTTTCATCACAAAAGCGGCCTGCTTATTTGCCGTAATACCGCAAAAACATGTTTGCCGTGGTCTGGATCAAGACTTGTTGCTGCTCTGTTGAAAGGATAGGCTGCCCCATGGCAACTTGCGGCCAGAAAGCGATAGCTTTGATTTGACCGAGCAACATATCTGCCATCAGCGCCGGATCGCCGGCAATCAATTTGCCATCTTTTTGGGCGGCTTTTATCCAGGTGACAATACTCAATTCATTTTTACTGAGCTTCTCAACCATATCGCTGGCACGTTCCGGGGTATGAATGGTGGCGGCCACAGCCACCCTGGAAAGATCCAAAAAATTTGGATCACATAACATCAGCATCTTACGCGCCAGATAGCCTTCCAGCAGGCTTTGCATGGCGATCTCGGCTGAATACGTGACAACTTCTTGCGTCGCAGTACTGTGCCACAATTGCATCAGAATCGCCGAAAACAATTCCTCTTTACTTGGAAAATGGTTGTACACCGTCCGTTTTGAAACCGCCGCAGTGGCTGCTATCTTATCCATACTGGTCGCCTCATAACCGTTTTGGCGAAACTCCGTTATCGCAGCTTGTAAAATTGCTTCGCGTTTGCGGTCAGTTTGGCGCTGCTGTTGAGTCATTGTGTTAAACCAATAGAAAAGAAAGAATTAAAAAGACGCCGCCGAGCTCTATTCCCCGACTTGAACTTCGCTTGCGGGTTGTTTTGCCTCGTAAATCGCTGAGAAAGTAAATATATCGATAAGCGAATAAACAGATAAGAAAATATTTTACACTATGTAGTTTACTTTTCTAAATTTAAAAACTACACTGTGTAGTGTAATTTCAAATACCTGGCATCAATACCATGAGCAAAAAAGCGCTCTCAAAGAACGCATTTTCTCCATTTGTAGTATAAAAAGAAACCAGAAAAAAAGAACACTTGCTGCCAGGTATCCAACGTAGACAAATCGGTACATGACGACATTCAGGATGAGTAAAATGACTTTGAATACCTCAGTAACTGCAACATCACAAGCAGAGACAAGCACTACACCAGAGTTCAACGCAAAAAAGCTGGGACTCAAGTACAGCAATCAAAAGCAAATGCGTGAGCCTGGTTTTTTTAAAAATCTCTCATTAGCCTGGCGCTTCTTGTTTAACAAGCCAAAAAATACAGTTCCTCAAGGCAGCATTCCCGTCCATGAATTAAGTCGTGCACAATTGCTTGCCGCCCCAGACGCCACACTTTTCCGATTGGGACATTCGACTATCTTGTTGAAATTGCAGGGTGAATTCTTTCTGACTGACCCTGTATTTTCCGAACGCGCCTCACCTTTTCAATGGATGGGACCAAAACGTTTTCATCAGCCACCGATCAACATTGCCGACTTGCCACCAATTAAAGCAGTGATTTTGTCGCATGATCATTATGACCACCTGGATCATGCAGCGGTT
Source organism: Undibacterium sp. Dicai25W (assembly GCF_049340505.1). NCBI lineage: Bacteria > Pseudomonadati > Pseudomonadota > Betaproteobacteria > Burkholderiales > Oxalobacteraceae > Undibacterium > Undibacterium sp. Dicai25W. Next base: position 37,129 of record NZ_JBMPOQ010000013.1, read on the forward strand.
CTCGCTTTAGCGCACAAAACTGAACACTTCCTGACCACGACCGGTGTGGGTGACAGATTAATAAAGTGGGGAATTGCTGCAGATAAAATCCAGCAATTAGATTGGTGGCAAGAAACGGCGGTACATGGAATACGCTTTGTGGCGACACCAGCACAACATTTTTCGGGTCGTAAATTAAACGATCGTGACCATACACTATGGGCGTCATGGAGCATTCTGACACCTGAGTTAAAGATTTTTTTTAGCGGCGACTCTGGTTATTTCAAAGGTTTCAAAGAAATCGGTGAACGCCTTGGACCTTTCGATTTAACCCTGATGGAAACCGGGGCGTACAACAAACTCTGGCCTGACGTCCACATGCAGCCAGAAGAATCACTGCAAGCGCATCTCGATTTAGGTGGAAAACATTTACTACCTATCCATAACGGCACGTTTGATTTATCGCTGCACGCTTGGTACGAACCATTTGAACGCATTGTTGATCTCGCAAAACGTCATGGTGTAAAAATCAGTACGCCGCAAATGGGCGAAGCGGTGGACATCGCAGAACCCCAAACCGGTCAGCACTGGTGGCGATTTAACCATACAGTGCGGCACCCAGTTAGTCTTCATGCTGCGATCACTGAATAAAATTAGTACTAATTTAGTGATTTATGACTATTTCCAATGAAGAGAATGTAAATTATTTATTGTAAAATCAACACAAAATTAAATCGCGTGGGTACGGATTTACACAAATATCAGGTGAATTGAAGTTTTTTTGATTCGAACGTAATACTCATTTCTTACTTTTCATAATCTCGCTAGTGAAGCATATCTATGTTCAACAATAAAAAGTTGCTCGCAATTAGTATCGTATCGATTTTCGCTACTCCATTTACGGCAAATGCAGAAGGTGAAGGACATTATCGTTCTTTATTTCAACATACTGATGTGACCATCAATGCGGATAGCACCAGTGTCGTGGATGAAGAATACATTTGGCGCGGAGTTGATCAGCAAGGTGCGAATGGACTTGGTCAGCAGTACCTGAGTTTTGATCAAGACAAACAAGAATTAGAAATAATAGAAGCAGAAACCATACGCGCCAACGGTGAGAAAATCAAAGTACCAGCATCTGACATCAAGTTACAGGATGGTATGTTGGGAGGCATTTCCTATCCACACAGAAAACTGTACCAGATTACTTTTTCCAAGCTATCTCCTGGAGATGCAATACACCTGCACTATCGTCAAAAGCAAACCAAGCTCGACTTACCGGGTGGTGATTCGCACAGTGCATACTATAACCGCGATGTCATCCGCGATAACACATCGTATTCGTTACATTATCCTGAGAATATGCCATTGCACATTGCAAGTAATGAACTTGATAAAACTGAAGACAACATTTCTAACGGAATACATACTATTAAGTGGACACATCACAGCACCGATACCAGGACCAATGATCCAAATATGGTCAATGCCTGGCGTCAAACACCATATGTCATGATCAGCAGCTTTAAAGACTTGAAAGCCATCGCCGACGCCTACCAGATTGGAGCGACAGAAAAAGCCCGCATAACACCAGAGGTACAAGCGTTGGTAGCAAGCTTAGTTCAAGGTCATAGCACTGACGCAGATAAAGCAAAAGTAATCTACGACTGGGTAAGAAAGAATATCCGCTATGTGGCAAGTTATATTGGTGATGGTGGCTTTGTCCCGAATGACACTAAAACCATTTTAGAAAAGCGTTATGGCGACTGCAAAGACCACGCAACGATCTTAGAAGCACTACTTGAAGCGAGTGGCATCCCAACCTCGCAAGTACTGATCAATGCCAGCACCGACTCCTACACGATGTTGCCGATTCCGGTCTTTAACTATAATCACGCAATAAACTATGTACCAAGTTTGAATTTATTCCTGGATTCCACCTCGGATCAGACACCCTACGGCTTATTGCCGGAAATGGATACGAGTCACACTGTGTTAGTTACCAAAAATTTCAAAGAGGTGAGCCAGACGCCACCGATTTCTACCGGTGGATTTAAAATGCTACGTCAGACAAAAATCGATCTGGCAGTTGATGGCTCAGCAACCCGCACGACGGACATTACTGGATATGGACTGGCAGCGGTTTCTGTGAAGACGCTCCTTGATGGAATAGGTCCCGGAAAAGAAAGTGATTGGGCGCGCAAAACTTTAGCTAATTCGGGCATGCATGGCACGTCTGAATTCAAGGCATTGCCATCCAATGACCCTCTCAAACTGTCATATCGCTATACTGAAAAAGTCAGTAACTTCATCTCGCAACCAGAAGCCAGCACAATCAACTTTTACGTCGCTCTGCAAGGCCCGATTGCTGCAGGAAGCATCCTGCGTCGATTTACAGAAAAAGACAGAAAATCAGATTTCAAATGCGATGCTTTTGCAATTGAAGATCAGGTAGAAATCAATCTGGCACCGGAATTGAAAGTGTTATTCGTGCCTAAAGATGTACACATTAAAGAGGGAGACATTTTCTTTGATGCTGTTTATCAGCGCCATGGTAATACATATAGCGTCAACCGCACTTGGGGTTCCACATCGACCAAAGCTTGGTGCGCGCCAAAAGAGTACGATGCGATGAAAAAAGCCATGAACAATATCGACAAAGCTATTGGTGGGCGCTTATTATTTATGAATAAAAATGAAGCTCGTAGCGATCTGTAATTCCGCAAAAATTTCGCAAAATATCTAAAAGAATGAAGCAAAAAAAAACCGCGAAAATTCGCGGTTTTTTTCTCATTGAAATAAAATCCGCAACCGGATTATTCCTGATGATATTGCGTAACGCGTTCCACTTCGTTTTTCGAACCCAGGAACACTGCAACGCGTTGATGCAAGGCTGTCGGTTGAATATCGAGCATACGTTGCTTACCGTTGGTCGATGCACCACCGGCTTGTTCAACGATGAAAGACATAGGATTAGCTTCATACATCAGACGTAACTTACCTGCCTTATCTGGTTCACGCTTGTCGGCTGGATACATAAAAATACCACCGCGATTCAAAATACGGTGCACATCGGCCACCATAGATGCAATCCAACGCATATTAAATTCTTTCCCGCGTGGGCCAGTAGAACCTGCCAACATTTCATCAACATAACGCGTGACTGGTGGATACCAGTGACGTGTATTGGAAGCATTGATCGCAAATTCTTTAGTGTCAGCAGGAATTTGCATATTGCGTTGCGTCAACACCCATGAACCCATTTCGCGATCCAGGGTAAAGCAATTGACGCCATTGCCCGTCGTCAATACCAGCACGGTTTGCGGACCATAGACCGCGTAACCTGCCGCAACTTGCTTGCTACCTGGCTGCATGAAATCTTGCTCTGTTGGCGTGGTCATTCCATCTGGTGCTTTTAACACGGAGAAAATCGTACCAATAGAAACGTTCACGTCGATGTTGCTGGAACCATCGAGTGGATCAAACAACAGCATGTATTCGCCTTTTGGATAGCGATTTGGAATTTGATGGATAGTTTCCATTTCTTCCGATGCCATCGCTGCCAGATGGCCACCCCATTCATTGGCTTCTAACAAAATTTCATTCGACAAAATATCGAGTTTCTTTTGTACTTCACCTTGTACGTTTTCGCTACCGGCGCTACCTAATACTTCACCGAGGGCACCTTTACCAACAGCGTGGCTAATGGTTTTACAAGCACGCGCAACCACTTCAATCAACAAGCGCAATTCTGCTGGGATAGAGTTATTGAGGCGCTGTTCTTCAACCAGATACTGGGTCAGACTGACACGTTTCATCTCATTCTTTCATTAAAAATAATCGTTTTAAGACTTCTTGCCATCTGCTAATCAATGACAAGACCATTGTTCAGCAATTTCAGCAGACAACAAGAAGGTGTAAATTAACGCTTCATCAGGCAGCCAAGGCTTTACCAATAACTTCCGCTACGTCTTTTGATAACTTCTTAGTTGCGGCAACCTTTTCCAATGCCAGCTTCATATGTTCTTGCAAATGCAGCGGGTATTTCTTCCAACGATCCAAGCTACGGGCCAGACGCGCGGCAACTTGTGGATTAATTTTATTAAGTTCAATCACCAATTCTGCCCACAAAGCGTAACCACTGCCATCAGCCGCATGGAAACGTGATGGATTCCCATTACAGAAACTGAAAGTCAAGCTGCGTGCGCGATTCGGGTTACCTAGGGTGAATGCTTTATGTTCCATCAATTCACGAACCTTTGCGACATCCGTTGTATCCGCAACTGCTTGCAACATGAACCATTTATCAATGACCAGTGCTTCTTTTTTGAAATCTTTATAGAATTTTTTCAAAGATTGTGCAGCGGCATTTGCTTGCGTCTCAGTCCCATGGAAGTTAGTCAGCGCCGACAAGGCTGCCAATCTGTCTGTCATGTTTTCAGCTTCATCGAACTGCGTTTGTGCCAATTCGAAAGTGCTTTCATCTGACCATGCAGACAGATAGGATAAAGCCAGATTTTTCAATGCACGTTTAGCCATTGAAATTGCGTCTGGCGTATATTGTCCTGGTGTCAGATTAGCCTCATAGGCCGACAGAAACTCAGACCGTAAATGCTGTGTTAAGGTCGTACGAACAAACTGACGTGCAGTATGAATCGCTTGCGGATCAACAACATCAAATTCTTCAGCAATCATTGCTTCTGATGGCAAGGTCAATACTAATTCACGGAACGATGGATCAAGGCTTTCATTGACAAGCGTTGCGCGCAAGGCTTCGATGAACATACTGTCGAGCTCCAGCGTTTCGCCAGCCTGCACTGCCTTGGTCAATTTCACCAGACGACGGGTTGCCAGACGTTGACCAGCCTCCCAGCGATTAAATGGATCACTATCATTGGCCAACAGCAGGCCAAGTTCTTCATCGCTATACTCGATATCAAGTAGCACCGGTGCCGAGAAATTACGCAGCAAAGAAGGAACTGGTTTTGCCGCAACACCTGTAAAGGTAAAAGTCTGACTGGCTTCGGTCAATTCCAGTATCAGATTTGTTGCACCAGCCAAAGCTGGATACGCATCGCAATGCAAGGCAATATCTTTACCTTCAGCATCCAATAAGCCCATCGTTACAGGAATATGAAATGGCAGTTTTTCGTCCTGGCCTGGCGTTGCAGGACAAGATTGTGACAGCGTCAATTGGTAGGTTTGTGTCTCAGCATCATACGTTGTTTCAGCTTTTACGCGTGGTGTTCCAGATTGGCTGTACCAACGTTCAAACTGGGTCAGATCACGCCCACTGGAATCCGCCATCGCCGCGCGAAAATCATCGCACTCCACTGCTTGGCCATCGTGGCGCGCAAAGTATAAATCCATACCTTTACGGAAGCCTTCATGCCCCAGCAGCGTGTAATACATACGCACCACTTCCGATCCTTTTTCATAGATCGTTACGGTGTAAAAATTGTTGATCTCGACAAAAGAATCAGGACGAACAGGATGCGCCATTGGCCCTGCATCTTCCGAGAACTGGACTTGACGCAAAACGCGCACATCTTCAATACGTTTCACCGCACGACCGGTTGTTGTACCGACCAGATCTGCAGAAAACTCCTGATCGCGGAAAACAGTCAAACCTTCTTTTAAGGACAATTGGAACCAATCGCGGCAAGTGACGCGATTACCCGTCCAGTTATGGAAGTATTCATGACCAACTACCGATTCAATACCGGCATAATCCACGTCCGTTGCGATGCGAGAATTTGCCAATACGTATTTAGTATTGAAAATATTCAAACCCTTATTTTCCATCGCGCCCATATTGAAATCGCTGGTCGCCACGATCATAAAGCGATCCAGATCGAGTTCCAGACCAAAGCGCTCTTCATCCCAACGGATACTGTTTTTCAGGGAATCCATCGCATGCTGGGTTTTGTCCAGATTACCGTCTTCCACCCACACTTGCAGCAATACTGAGCGACCAGATTTGAGGGTGTAATTTTCTTCCTGGCAGACTAATTTACCGGCGACCAGTGCAAACAAATATGAAGGCTTTTTGAATGGATCTTCCCATTTAGCGAAATGGCGTCCATCGCCCAAATCACCTTCTTCGATCAGATTGCCGTTACCCAGCAAGATCGGGAATTTTTTCTTATTAGCGCGCAGCATGACAGTGTATTTTGCCATCACATCCGGGCGGTCAGGGAACCAGGTAATCTTACGGAAGCCCTCTGCTTCGCATTGGGTAATGAAATTACCGTTCGATGCATACAAACCAGACAAGGAGGTATTCTTCAACGGCTTAATCAGCGTTTCGATCTCCAATGTCACTTCATCTGGCGCGTTAGCAATGCGCATAACTTCGCCATCTATCGTGTAGGCGTTTTTTTTCAAATTGACGCCATTCATACGCAATTGCAACAGCTTGAGCGAAGCGCCAAACAAAACCAGATCCTTTTCGGCGCTGTCGTGGTTACGGCGCATGGTTATGCGGGTAGCAACATGGGTTTCATGTAAATCCAGATCAAAACCCATTTCGACCGTGTCAACCCAGAAGCCTGGAGCAACATAGTCTTTGCGGAAAATGGTTGGTGGGATAGCAGCGATATCGTTACTCATGGGATGAATGTCTCTTGAAAAAAGTGAATATCACGGGACTAAGGCGAAATAACTCTGGTAGTGACTGGCAACAATCAAGGATGATAAATCCCGGCTACCAAAAGCCATCATGCCAGTTTTGAGTTACTAAGTCAGTCCTTTATCAAAGTTTCATGAACTTTGCTCAGACCAGCATTTTACCAAGTCAGCAGGTGATAGGCATAAAACACGCACAAAATAGCCTATATACATCAATCACGGCATATTCTAAAAGCTGTTCCAGTTGCCGTTCCACCGTAAAAACCTGTGTAAAAAGCGACAGCGTGTGCACTCATGCCAGTCTAATTCACTGATTTTCAGGAACTATTGGAATCAAGCGTAGTCATAAAGTTACAAGTTGAAATAGACATTGTCACAAATCGTCTTATCATAGTGATCTTTAGCCGCGCCAACGCAAAAGTAGTTTTTGGCTAAATTAAGCGAGTTTGATAGTCAAATTCTCCTGAATATTGTTCAAGCGAGGATTCCAAAAAACCATCTGCAATCTTCCAGCAGAATTGAGCTATTGGGTCGCTTTTGATCAGATTAAAGGAGTTGAAATGAAACGTTTTTTAAGCGCCACAATCATCGCCGTCAGCATGATACTGACTGGATGTGCAACCACTTATAGCAGCCAGGTCAGTGTTTTTCACGAATGGCCACAAGGAAATCAGGATAAATCGTATATTCTGGAACGCTTGCCAGCTCAGGAAAACAATCCTGAATACAAATTTTATGAAGAAGAGTTAAGAACTCAACTTGGCTTACACGGCTTTAAAGAAATCGCAGTGGGCGCGACACCTGCTCTCAAAATTGGCATGCAATACGGAACGACCATGAGCGAATTGCAATATTCCAGCGCTTGGCATCCTGCAATGTATGACCCGTTCTGGAACATGCATTTCCGTCGTGCTTACTTATACGATCCGTATTTTCCATATTACGGAAGGCGCTTGTCCGGTCCGATTGATATTAATGTCACGCGCTACTATTTGCATCAATTAGAAATCGATATGAGTGACTTTGCGAGCAATAAAAAGCTGGCTTCGATCAGAGTCAGCAGCGAACAAACAGAACCAGAAATTTCTAAGCAAATGCCATATTTGATAGAAAGTGCGCTGCAAGGTTTCCCTGGCAAAAACGGCAGCACTACTAATGTAGAACTGCCGCTCAATAAGGACCATAAGGACACAAATAAATAGAATTAACCCGGAGGATCGCGCAAAGCTTCAACCAAAGCGCGATCCACCACCGAAGCAGCTGATATCTCTACTGCGCCTCCACTACGAAACTGTGTCACCAACTCCTCGCTGGAAATTGAAAATGAATCGTGCCCTTGCCGATTGGTGAAAATATAGCGAGTACGTTTTGGGCTAACCCAAGCCAGCTTGAAACGTGTCGTTACACCAGCACTGGTCGTAAAATCAACCCAAACACCACGCTCTAATCCTTCCACCATTTGTACACATTCATCTGGAATGTGTTCATGCTGATCCTGCACATGTCGGTTTAGACGTTTTTCACTTGCCCGTTGTGCGATATTAACGGCAATTTCCAACTGACGCCGCGGAGATAACTCTAACGGCGCTCTGGCGATGGCCGCATGACGTTCGGCTAGTTTAGAGAAGAACAAAACACGTTCAGGTTCATCCCATTTAATCGCATTCAACCAGGCATTGAGCAGAGTCAGCATGGATGGCAACTTACTGACCAATTCTTTACGCTCTTCCGAACTATTTTTCGGTTTCAGGCTCCAGATCAGATCGTCCATCGTCCGCAAAGCATTTTCCAATGCATTGGGCTTTTCTTCTTTCACATTATGAGCAATGGTTAAAATTCTGATCCATTGATCCAGCAAAAACTCTTCCAGAAAACCGGCAACCTCGCCGGTTTCTACCCGAATCGCGACGTCGTTTTCGGCAAATTCGCGCGCCAGTCGCATTTTTTCTTGTTTGAGTGCCAGTGCTACTGGTTCAACAATTGATTGCTCCGCGGTTTGTTCTTCTTCTTTGAGAAAGGCCTCAAGATCAGCAACCACATCGGAAAAAAGGTCAATCTGCTGATCAAAATCCTGCTGAACTTTTTCAACTATCCCTTCTATCATCTGGAACAAAGGGTCTTCCGCACTAGCATCTCCGCTAAAAAACACGCTGGACTTAGCCAAGGTATCGATCAGAACACGCGCTGGATGGTTATCTTTAAAGAAAAAATCCTTGTCCATCAATGCGACCTTGAGGGTCGGTATCTGTAACTGTCCGATCAAGCTTTTGATTTCGTCGGGAATACTCGTATCGTTAAATACATAATCAAAAATACGCGCCAACAACTCAATGGTATTTTGATCGATATGCGTTAACTCAGTTGCTGACGCATTTTGTGAGAGTTGCCGCAGATGCGTGCTGTCTCGCGGCGTTTCTGCAGATGTCTGAGATCGCTGCAACCCCGTCAGATAATTAAAAAACTCGCGATCAATCGTTACGGTTTCCGCACTCTTCCCTCTCGTATAGGACTGCTCTCGTGGTGCATCTGACCAGCTATTGGTATCACCCAAGCTGGCACGCCCCTCAGCAAAATCACGCTCCTGATCAGCCGCATAGGTGGAGTTGAACGAGGTTTCGCGTTCATTTTTTTCGTCTTGCTTGGACACGGAAAAAATATTTCTTAATTTATTTTCCAGATACGGATCCTGCAGGTCCAGATCATTTTGACGGGTGCGCATTAGACGTTTTTTATCTTCACGTTTAGCATTATCAATATCGACTAAAATACCACGCTCTATCAAAGCGTCGTTCAAACCTTGATAGACGCTGTTGAGTTGCAAAAACAATTCTGGTTGCAGCAATCGCAACACCAAATGCTGAGTTTCTTTACTCGATTCAAATTCTGACCACGCTTGTGTTACTGCGGAAACAAACAATTCCGGACGAAACGGGTTTTGCGAAACACTAATTGGTGTGCGTCTCAACACATGGCCAATACGAATATTGAGCGCCACCAACTGATCAGCATTATTGACTTCGAGCGCGTTGCTCAAATTATTCGTCAACACCTTATTTTCCATCTCTTCAAAACTGACGAGTGAAAAATCCTGTCCCTCCACCGTTGCTTTCGCTTTTTTGCGTGTATTAACCACACTCACTTCTTTGGTCAAGACGGCATTGATCTGAGATGTGAGTATTTTATAAAAACTGCCTGGATTTCGTTTTAGCAACTGATATGCCAAAAAGCTGCTACCTGCTTCCTCCGGTCGTACCGTCTGGTCAGAAACCACAAACAATGCCTGCGTCAAGCGCGATGCAAATGCCTCTAGCTGCGACGACACCAGATTAGTCGCAATCGGTACCAGACTCTGCAGCAAGAGCAAGCGACTGGAGCTAGAAAATTCACTTTTCTTAGCAGTGTTTAAAGGAATGGTGTCCATGACTCACATTATAAAAATACAAATAAAGCAAAAACTAGGAGGAGTAATACGCCTCACTAGCTATCGTCACCAACACAATCAACATGACTGCGACGAGCAAGACGACGAGTAAACGACCAAACTTAGGACTTGAACTAGTACCAGTTGGTAAATCCGCGTTATTCTGAGCCATATCTATTGCCTTATGGAATTAATAATGTAGAACCTGTTGTTTTTCGCGCTTCTAAGTCTCGGTGCGCTTGTGCAATCTCACTCAGGGGATAACGTTGGCGAATATCAATTTTGATTTTGCCACTCTCCACCATCGCAAATAAATGCGCTGCCATCATTTCCAGATCAGCACGTTTAGCGGTGTAATTCATCAGACTCGGACGTGTAATGAACAAAGAGCCGCGCGAGGCTAATTCGTTCAATGCAAATGGTGGAACTGGCCCTGACGCGTTACCAAAACTGACCATCATCCCCAGAGGGGCGAGGCAATCCAAAGAACCTGTGAAAGTATCCTTGCCAATCGAATCATACACAACTGGCACACCTTTTCCTTCGGTAATTTCTCTCACCCGCTGAACAAAATTCTCAGTATTGTAGTTAATGACGTGAGTACAACCATGCTCTTTGGCCAGAGCTGCTTTCTCATCAGATCCAACTGTACCTATCATCGTAACGCCAATCGCCCTAGCCCACTGACAAGCAATCAAACCAACCCCACCAGCCGCAGCATGGAATAAGATGGTTTCTCCGCCTTGCAAAGGAAAAGTTCTGTGAAACAGATATTGCACTGTCAAACCTTGCAACATCATGGCAGCGGCAGTATCAAAAGAAATGCTATCTGGTAGTCGCACCAGATTGTCTACCGGCATGATGCGCGCCTCAGCATATGCACCTATCGGACGCCCCGCATACGCTACACGATCACCCACCGCTACATAGCTCACGCCCGCACCAACGGCTTCAACAATGCCCGCAGCCTCCATCCCCAAACCCGCCGGCAAAGTTTGCGGATATAAACCCGTTCTGAAGTAGACATCAATGTAATTCAAGCCGCAGGCTTTATGCCTTACCAATACTTCACCTGGTCCTGGCGTGCCTAGTTCAATGTCCTCATACAGCATCACGTCCGGACCACCTGCCTCTAACATTCTGACCGCTTTTACCATCTCCGCCCCTTTTAGCTATTTGTTACGACTTCTTTTTCGATAACAAGTACATCCCTCCCATTACCAGAGCTGTACCACCCAATTGCCACGTCGTAATCGCTTCATTGAGAAAAAAAGCGCCCAAAAATAGGGTTGAAACTGGTCCTATCATCCCCGCTTGTGAAGCGGTCGCAGCGCCAATACGCTTTACGGCGATCATCGTCATAAAAACCGGCAATACCGTGCAAAACACGGCATTAATCAAAGACAGCCAATACACCTCAACCGGTTGGATCAACATAGAAACGGGGTGCAATAGAAAAAATTGCCCAACACAAGCGGCACTGGAAACGCACATAGCGTATGACACCAGTCTTAGCGAGCCAATCTTCGTCACCATTTGACCTGATTGGATCAAATACACAGCGTAGGATATTGCCGCCCCAAGCACCATGGCTGATCCTAGCAAGACCTTATCACCACCAAATTTCAGATCATGTAAAAAGACTAAAACAATACCAAAGTAACTAACCAGCAAAGCTGCTAGTTCCAGTGTAGACACTTTTCGTTTAAAAAATAGCGCTGACATAATTAAAACAAACGAGGGCGTTAAAAATAAAATCAAGCGCTCTAAGCCTGCCGTAATGTATTGCAATCCCAAAAAATCCAAAAATGATGATAAATAATAACCAATCAAGCCAAGAGCAATCAAACGCCAACGCTCTGATTTAACTAAGGGTGGTGATTTGCGCATCTGCCATACAGCGATGACAGCAAACAATGGAAAAGAAAATGCCATACGAAAGCCGATTAGAGTCACGGCATCGACGTGGTAACGATAAATCAGCTTGGCAACAATGGCCTTGGTTGAAAATAAAATAGCACCAGTCAGGGCAATCAGTAAGCCGCCAAGATAATGCTGACGCGAAAAAGAGGGAGTGGATTGTACGTTCATGGACGCAATTGTAAGGTGATATTTCAAAAACAGATTTAATTACAAAAAATGTTAATTAAATGCTCAAGATCAACAAAAAATAGTTGTTGAATTTCCGCCAGGAAAAGATATAACAATTCATCACAAATCTTGGGGCAAAATCACCTTGAATGTGACTTTGCTTAACGATTTACAAATGTCAGTTTGCTTACAATTTGTATTTCTTTTACAACGAGCAAAAACACCATGGAAATGTATTCTCCTCGCCTACAGTTCGCTGAAAATGCAAGACCGCGCCCAAAACTCGCCAATAAAGCCACGTCGGGGTCAATTGGTACGATCGTACATTTTCAAAGTAAAAACTCAGACAATCAATTACGACAGCTATTTCAACGCTTATTCAAAAACGAACCATCAGCCTAAACTAGCTCTCAAATTAATTAATCTGACAAATAAATCATTTCCATCGAAAACTGATGACGATGAATTCCCGGTCTTAATTCCGTCATTCACAGCAGCTCAAATTTTTTATGTATAGCAAAGCTCAAACTTAAAGGTATTGATTTCAAGAATTTCTGCAGTGCCAATATGGTAAAATGCTGGTCTTCAATATCAAACTAAGCCAGGCAAAACTGCCACCTCAAGGGTGCATTGTTGCCGATTCAGGAAAGAGCGATCATGGCAGGACATAGTAAATGGGCCAATATTAAGCATAAAAAAGCGGCGACTGATGCAAAACGCGGCAAAATCTGGACCCGTCTGATTAAAGAAATTACCGTTGCTGCCCGTATGGGCGGTGAAGATGTCGACTCCAACCCACGTTTGCGTCTCGCAGTGGATAAGGCAGCCGACGCCAATATGCCTAAAGAAAACGTCACCCGTGCGATCCAACGCGGTGCAGGCACATTAGAAGGCGCTAATTACGAAGAAGTTCGCTATGAAGGTTATGGTATCGGTGGTGCTGCGCTGATCGTCGACTGCATGACTGATAATCGCGTCCGTACTGTGGCTGAAGTCCGCCACGCTTTCAACAAATACGGCGGGAATATGGGCACCGAAGGCTCGGTTGCTTTCATGTTCAAACATTGCGGACAGATGTTATTTGCACCAGGCACCAATGAAGACGCTCTAATGGACGCCGCGCTCGAAGCTGGTGCTGACGACGTTATTACGGATGACGAGGGCGGTATCGAAGTCTTGTGCGCACCTTTTAGCTTATCGGATATCCGTTCCGCACTGGAAGCCGCCGGATTCAAGCCCGAAGTTGCAGAAGTCCTCATGAAACCAGATGCAGAAACCGTCTTCACCGGTGAAGACGCCATCAAAATGCAAAAATTGCTGGACGCGCTGGAAAATCTGGACGACGTACAAGAAATTTATACCAATGCCATCGTAGAAGAATAATATGAAAATTCTCGTTGTCGGCTCGGGTGGCCGTGAACACGCACTCGCCTGGAAACTGGCTCAATCAGAACGCGTACAAACCATTTTTGTCGCACCGGGTAATGGCGGTACTGCCAGTGATATCCGGCTCAAAAATATCAACATTACCGATCCGGTCGCATTGGCGGATTTTGTTGAGCAAGAGCACATAGGCTTAACCGTGGTTGGCCCTGAAGTGCCACTGGCGGCCGGCATCGTGAATATTTTCCGCGATCGTGGTCTGAAAATTTTTGGTCCATCCAAAGAAGCTGCGCAATTAGAAAGCTCTAAGGATTTCGCCAAAGCGTTCATGAAAAAACATGCGATTCCGACCGCGGAATATCAGACTTTTTCAGATTTGCAAGCGGCACATGATTACATCGACGCCAAAGGCGCGCCTATCGTAATCAAAGCGGATGGCTTAGCCGCGGGCAAAGGCGTCGTCGTTGCCATGACGCTGACTGAAGCGCATGATGCGGTCGATATGATGTTGTCTGACAACAAACTCGGCGATGCAGGGGCACGCGTTGTCATCGAAGAATTTTTGGTCGGCGAAGAAGCCAGTTTTATCGTGATGGTCGACGGTAAAAATATTTTGCCGCTAGCGACCAGCCAGGATCATAAGCGCTTGCTGGACAATGACGAAGGCCCGAATACCGGTGGCATGGGCGCCTACTCCCCTGCCCCTATCGTCACGCCACAACTGCATGCCCGCGTGATGCGCGAGATCATTGACCCGACAGTACAAGGCATGGCAAAGGACGGCATCGTCTTTACTGGCTTCCTCTATGCAGGTCTGATGATTGATGAGCACGGCAATCCTAAGACACTGGAATTTAACTGCCGCATGGGCGACCCTGAGACACAGCCTATTATGGCGCGTTTGAAAACCGACTTATTGCACGTGATGGAACATGCCGTCAATGGTACGCTCGACACAGTAGAGCTGGAATGGGACAGGCGCACAGCAATGGGCGTGGTCATGGCTGCGGCGGGTTATCCAGATACACCACGCAAAGGCGATAAGATTACCGGTATTCCGGCAGAAACTTCGGACAGCATGACGTTTCATGCAGGCACCGTATTAAACGAAAAAACCTTGTTATCGAACGGCGGTCGTGTTTTGTGCGTAGTTGGATTGGGTGACACTGTCAAGCTGGCGCAAAAACATGCGTATGATGTCGTGGAAAAAATCCACTTTGACGGCGCACAATACCGTCACGATATTGGCTGGCGTGCACTCAACAGAAAGCACTAAGCTTTAACATCAATGAGCTTTTCGGCTCAAGTCCTGTACAATAATGGGGGCTGGACTGTGTCCAGCCCGTCTTGCTTTTTAATGAAGGCAACAGAATGACGGATACACAAGCTGTTAAAAATTACTTTTTATCTCTACAAGCGAGCATCGTTGCGTCGCTGGAAGAAGTTGACGGTAAACGATTTTTAACCGATAGCTGGGAACGCCCTGAAGGTGGCGGCGGAATTTCCCGCGTAATTGAAGAAGGACAGGTATTTGAACGCGGCGGCGTTAATTTTTCCCACGTTATGGGGAACAATTTACCACCATCAGCCGCTGCCAGCCGTCCTGAATTAGCTGGCAGAAGATGGGAAGCCATGGGTGTTTCGCTGGTGTTACACCCGCGCAATCCTTATGCACCAACAGTACACATGAATGTGCGCTTCTTCATCACCCATGCGGAAGGACAAGAACCCGTATGGTGGTTCGGTGGAGGCATGGACTTAACACCGTATTATGGTTTTGAAGAAGACGCACGACATTTTCATCGAACTTGCAAAGATGCCGTTTCACCTTTTGGCGCAGACTTACATCCGCGCTTTAAAAAATGGTGCGATGAGTACTTTTACCTCAAGCACCGCAAAGAAGCTCGCGGTGTAGGTGGTATTTTTTATGATGATTTTAATGAACTCGATTTTGCCAGTAGCTTTGCGATGACGCGGGCAGTTGGTGATGCTTTTGTGCCAGCCTATCGCCCTATTCTTGAAAAGCGTCACGCACTAGTCTATGGTGAACAAGAGCGTGATTTCCAGGCGTATCGACGCGGGCGCTATGTAGAATTTAATCTGGTGTTTGATCGCGGCACGCATTTTGGCCTGCAATCAGGCGGCAGAACCGAATCCATCCTGATGTCGATGCCACCGATTGTTAAATGGCGCTACAACTGGACACCAGTGGCTGATAGTGCAGAAGCAAAGTTAGCAAGCGATTTTCTGGCGCACCGGGAATGGGTATAAGTAATATTAAAACACGTTGTGTGCTTGTATTGGGTGGTAGTTTTGACCCGGTACACATAGGACACATCGCCTTAGCGAGCAGCCTGACACAACTGCTCAAGCCGGATGAATTACGTATCATCCCAGCTGGGCAACCGTGGCAAAAAAACGCTCTGACGGCTACATCAGAGCAAAGAGTCAGTATGCTAAAACTGGCTTTTGAAAATTGGACAGACTGCCCCCTTTATATTGACGAGCAGGAAATCCGACGCGCAGAACGACAGCAAAGCAGTTACACCATTGATACACTCAGACAACTGCGTGCCGAACTAGGAGCAGAAACGTCGCTGAACTTTGCGATGGGAGCAGATCAGCTATTGAATCTGCATACCTGGCATCAATGGCGTGATTTATTCGAGGTAGCTAATTTATGTGCTGCGGCACGACCCGGATATAGTTTAAAGATAGCTTCACAAGACGTCGCTAAAGAATGGCAAGACCGGCTCATGAATGGTAAGGAATTACGATCCAGATCGCACGGAGGAACCGCTTTGGAACCCGAGTTAGCGATCGATGTGTCAGCAACCCGACTGCGCACTGAATTAAAACAGCATAACCCGACAATGAGATTGCTAGTCCCTCACAAGGTGCTAGACTACATACAACAACATTCAATTTATTAAAAAAAATGGATATCAAAAAATTACAAACTCTGGTCGTTGACGCTTTGGAAGATGTAAAAGGTCAAGACATACAACTGTTCGATACTA
This sequence comes from Undibacterium sp. Dicai25W, assembly GCF_049340505.1. NCBI lineage: Bacteria > Pseudomonadati > Pseudomonadota > Betaproteobacteria > Burkholderiales > Oxalobacteraceae > Undibacterium > Undibacterium sp. Dicai25W. The sequence goes on from NZ_JBMPOQ010000013.1 coordinate 53,653, forward strand.
CCCACCTGACTAGCTTATTTGACCGCGTTCTGGTCGCGTCTGGTACTTCAAACCGTCAAACTAAGGCATTGGCTGCATCAGTTCGCGATAAAGTCAAAGAAGCCGGCGGCAACATCGTCAGCGTCGAGGGTGAAACCACAGGCGAATGGGTACTGGTCGATCTGGGTGATATGGTTGTCCATATCATGCAACCAGCTATCCGCGCTTACTATCGTTTAGAAGAGCTGTGGGGCGACAAGCCTGTTAAATTAGGCGCTGAAAAACGTACGTCCAAACGCACGGCTGCCGAGCCAGCCGAAACAGAGAAGCCAAAACGTGCTCCACGCAAAGCAACTGGCAAAGCCGCACCGCTGGAAGTGACACATGACATGATGGCGATTCAGACAACACTGGATGATGAAAAGAAACCAGCCCGCAAACCACGCGCATCCAAAGCGGTCGATGGTGATGCAAAACCAGCACGTAAGCCAGCGACACGCAAAGCAGCAGATGGTAGCGCCGCCAAACCAGCCAAAATCCCTACTGGTGGTCGTGTGAAAGTTGCCGCGACTAAAACCGCTACTGCTTCCGCAAAGCAAGCTGCAGCAAAACGTCCGGCACGTAAGAAAGTAGCTGAATAAGCGACGGAATCAATACTGCGTTCATGCTAAGTAGAAAGCAAATGGCTGCCTCGTGCAGCCATTTGCTTGACTGGCGCTATACTTATCGTGGTTAGGTCATTTCGATTTATTCATCATACAGATTTTTATTTAAAGTATTACCATGCAACTCATCATCGCCGCTGTCGGCCATAAAATGCCAGACTGGATAGAAACTGCCTTTCAAGAATATGCCAAGCGTATGCCGCCTGAAATTCGCATCCATTTGAAAGAAATTAAACCAGTCGAACGCTCCGGCAGCAAAACCGCTGAGACGGTGATGGCTTTAGAACGCGCCAAAATTGAAGCAGTCATTCCCAAAAATGCGCGCGTGATTGCACTTGATGAACGTGGCAAAGATTGGACCAGCGTCGCCTTATCCCAAAATTTAAGTAACTGGCAGCAAGATGGTCGTGACGTGGTATTTGTCATTGGTGGTGCAGATGGCCTGGATGCTGGTTTCAAAGCAAATGCTGATGGCCTGATACGGATTTCCAGCTTAACTTTGCCACATGGAATGGTCAGAGTCATCCTTGCTGAACAACTGTACCGCGCCTGGACAATTACCCAGAATCATCCGTATCATCGAGTATAAATACAAAATAAATACAAAATTACATCGATATGCATCAAGAAAATAAAATTTATCTGGCATCCAAGAGCCCGCGTCGTCGCGAATTACTGCATCAGGTCGGTATAGAATTTGATTTACTGCTATTGCGTGATGCCGCACCGCGCGGGCCAGATGTGACCGAAATCGTCTTACCGGGCGAACTACCCTACGACTATGTCAGCCGCGTCACCCAAGAAAAGGCCGCGATGGCATGGAAGGTCATGCAAATGCGTAAGCTACTCCCAAGACCCATTTTAGCCGCCGACACCACCGTCGTTCTGGATCAGCAGATTTTAGGCAAGCCAGCAAACCGGGATGAAGCTATTCAGATGCTGACTCAACTGGCGGGTAAAACACATCAGGTATTGACCAGTCTGGCAGTTCAGCATGCACATGGACTTGAGGCGATTACCCAAACCTCCGAAGTCAGCTTCGCGCCTTTGACCGATGCACAAATTCACGCCTACTGCCTGACCACCGAGCCCTACGATAAAGCCGGTGGTTATGGTATCCAAGGTGTTGCAGCACGCTTTATTTCCCACATCGATGGCAGTTATTCTGGCATCATGGGGCTACCCTTATTTGAGACTTGCAAAGTGTTACGTCAGTCTGGAATTTTTATCCCTTAATTTCTGAATTTCATGAGCGAAAACCTCCTCATCAACATCACACCGCAAGAAACCCGCGTGGCCCTGATTTTTCAAGGTGCGGTTCAAGAATTACACATAGAGCGCACTTTATCCCGTGGTCTGGTTGGTAATATCTACCTCGGAAAAGTGGTTCGGGTGCTACCCGGCATGCAATCAGCATTCATCGATATTGGCCTGGAACGTGCAGCGTTTTTGCACATTGCCGATATCTGGGATGCCCGCCCGCCAGAGGGAAATTCGTCGACGCCGCTGACCCCCATCGAAAAACTGCTGTTCGACGGACAAGCCATTACAGTTCAGGTGATTAAAGACCCTATCGGTACCAAAGGTGCTCGATTGTCGACGCAGATTTCTATCGCCGGCCGCATGCTCGTCTACTTGCCACAAGATTCTCACATCGGCATTTCTCAAAAAATCGAGAATGAACAAGAGCGTGAAGCCTTACGCAGTAAAGTACAGGGCCTGCAACAACCAGATGAAAAAGGCGGCTTCATCGTCCGCACCATGGCAGAAGATGCCTCCAATGAAGACCTGAAGGCTGACGTCGATTATTTACGCCGCACCTGGTCCACCATCACCCAGTTAGCCAAAACTCAACCGCCAACTACCCTGCTCCATCAGGATTTGAATCTGGCACAACGTGTGCTGCGCGACTTTGTGAATGAAGAAACCGACAGCATCCAGGTCGATTCTCGCGAGAATTATTTGATGTTGCAGGAATTTGCGGTTCGCTACATGCCATCAGTGATTCCCAAGCTACAGCACTACACTGGTGAGCGCCCTCTATTTGATCTGTATGGCGTTGAAGAAGAAATCGAACGTGCCCTAGGACGTCGGGTTGACCTCAAATCTGGCGGCTACCTGATCATCGATCAAACCGAAGCCATGACCACCATTGACGTCAACACCGGTAGCTTTGTCGCTGGGCGTAACTTTGATGACACAATCTTCAAAACCAATCTGGAAGCCGCACACGCCATTGCACGTCAACTGCGCTTACGCAATCTGGGTGGCATCATCATTCTCGATATTATCGATATGGAGAATGAAGAACATAAAACCGCGGTATTGGCTGAACTGAATAAAGCGTTGTCACGCGACCGCACTAAATTGTCAGTCTCTGGTTTTTCGGCATTGGGATTGGTTGAAGTCACTCGCAAACGTACTCGCGAATCGCTGGCCCACATTTTATGTGAAACCTGCCCAGCCTGCTCAGGCAAGGGACAGGTAAAAACGGCACGCACGATTTGTTATGAAATTTTGCGCGAATTATTACGTGAGGCAAAACAATTTAACCCACGTGAATTCCGCATCATGGCGTCGCAAATCGTGGTCGATATGTTCCTCGAAGAAGAATCACAACACCTGACTATGTTGGGTGATTTTATCGGCAAGCCGATCTCCTTGCAGGTCGAAAACATGTTTCATCAAGAGCAATACGACATTATTCTGATGTAAGAAAGGTCGTTCAGTACTTCAAACCAGTTGAAAAATTGCTTTATAAGAACTTTTCTACTGCCGGAAATTCTCGTCCCACTTACTGTTTCAATGCCAACACACACAACTAACTTTTTGGTTGCGTGTGCCTAAAGTCATTGCTATAATTTTTATATCAATATTAGAGATATATTAGAAACGATAATCGAATGACGTCATAAAGCATGGTGAGCAAGACCGCATGACCGCTATCACCCCGTCCACTTCCGGTGTGCTTATGTTGATCACGACTTTTAGTCGAAATGGCATTACTGATTAGAGGGCATCAGCGTTTGATGAACATTCGCAGAACAAATTTTTACCCAAATTCACATTAGCGTTTTTGATTACCAACATAGGATGAAATCGCATAATTTATGGGCTATTTAGAATCAGCAAGTTCGCTCCCTGCTTTGCCAGACTCAAGACTTGACCGTCTTCTCCGGAAAATTAACGAAGAAACCAATTTACCGACACTGGGAATAGCAATTGCCAAGGTAGTCGAGATCACTTCTTCTTGCGAGGATTCGGTAGCGCAGCTAGCGCATTTTGTGCTTTCCGATGTTGGTCTTACGCAGAAAATTTTACGTTTATCAAATACAGTGCAATATCGTACAAGCTCAACAGCCGCGGTCACAACCATATCGCGTTCTATTTTTTTACTGGGTTTTAATACGGTAAAGACCAGTGCTATGGCGATGTTGCTGGTTGATTTTTTTAAGGACAAAACACAGGCAGTCAGTGTGCGGAAAGAATTAGTCCGGTCTTTGTGCGCCAGTATTATCGGGCGGGAAATGTCGCAAAAAGGACGCTTTCAAAACAGCGAAGAAGCAGCTATTGCAGCTTTGTTTAAGAATGTCGGCCGTGTCTTAGTCGCGTCTTATGATCATCTGCTCTATACTCAAATCGAAAGAATCTGTGGTGCAACGGAGTCTAGTTCTGTCGATGCAGCGCAAATGTTATTAGGTTGCAGCTTTGAGCGCTTTGGAGAAATGGCTTTGCAGAGCTGGAACATTCCAGACGCAATCGTACAAGCAATAGCTCCGCTGCCAAATGGTGATTTGCAAAAGACACCGCTTCGCAATGATTGGCTCAAACAAGTCGCCAGCTTTAGCGATGCATTGGCAGATATAGTGATGATCGGCCAACATAATGCTCCCGGGCGCATGGACGCAATTTTGCAAAAATACGGTCAGGTGCTCGAAATTGACAAAAAAGCCTTAAGTACCATGCTTGTCAAGATTGAGGCAGAGACGCGGCAATTCGCCAAGAGCATGAATATTATGCTTCCACATGGGTTAAGCGATACTGAACAGTTAAAAAATTCAAGCGGGGTTCCGAGCGAATTTCTCTTGAAAACAATTGATCCCATACCAGAACAAAATGCCAACCGCTATGCGAGTGGCAAACCCTACAATGCCCGCGATTTACTATTAGCTGGCATGCAAGACGTTACGCAAATGCTTGCTTCTGAAGATTTACAATTAAATGACTTAATCCTACTGGTGTTAGAAACGCTCTATAGCAGCATGGGGTTTCGCTTTGCAACAGTGTGTCTACGTGACGTCACGAGTGGCCGCTACACATCACGGATTGCAGTCGGAGAAAATTATGCATCGCGTCAGAAGGGTTTTAATTTTACTTTTAAATCTGAAGCTGACTTATTTCATCTGGCGATGAGCAATAATGTTGATGTCATGATTTCCGATGCGAGCGTACCGAAAATTCGCAGCTTGCTACCTTTGTGGTACCAGGAAATTTTACCTGACGCAGGTAGTTTTATGATTTTGCCATTAGTGGTTCAAAAAAAACCATTAGGCTTCTTTTATGCAGACCGTGCTGTAGCAGAAGAAGATGGCGTTTCAGCAGAAGAAACCACAATGATTAAAACCTTGAAAAGTCAGTTACTTACTGCAATGATGCGAGGCACAAAAATCGCAGCACACGTATGAGTGAGAACTCGCATAGAAAAACCGATTAATAGTGAACTGTCTCTGAAACTTTATCTTTACGCTTAGATCACTAAAAAAATGTAGATAAAATAAGTGGCTCGCTTAATTTTCAGTTTCGATTAAGCCATATCTACCTACAGTTTTTTGAAATGTTACTGTTCCTGACGAATCGATAATTTTCAGATTCAAATCAAAATCGGAACTCGCATTTTGCGCACGTATTGCATAGTGCTTACTTAAAGCGATGTGCAAGCTACGTCCATCACTACCTCTTTTACCCAGCTCATTTAAGCTTACCGCATCATACATTCTGAACTTACCAGCATTCTTTATCTGGAATTTGGTATCAGAATTAGTTGCGCCACCGGAGAAACAAGATTGAATAGCGATCTCCGACCGCACTTGATTTATGGGATCAAAACCACACGTCAAAACTGCCTCATATTCTTTTGTTTCGCCTAAAGAATCCGAGGAAGGATGCATAGCTTCTTTTTCCATATTTATACCGCATGCTAACAAAAACAGAGGCGCCCAAATAATATGAATACGGTTGAAAGCGTGTTTTCTCATACCAATACACTCATTAAGACCTAATTTAAAAAGCAACAAAATATTAACCGATATAATAACCATATCGATATAATTTTCATAGCATTTAACTCAAAGTTCATGAAAAGAAATTCCAGTCAGTCCTGAACATCAACACAAAGTTAGAGGGAAAAAATTTGTGATAGATACGAAGAAAAATAATAGCAACCGATAGATGCCTGAGCACCAGTTCGCAACCACCATACAAACAAAGGCACTACAGGAAAAAGAGTATTAATTTAGTTTTGCTGGGGCAATTTTAACGACGGTAAAAAATTCAGTAAGCCTTTCATTGCGTAGACAATGATCAAACTCCCGAATAAGTCGCCTGCGAACATCACAAAAAATCCCGATAAAAAATCTTGTGTGTCACCATGCACAAAGAACCAAATATGATGCAAAAACGGACTTGCAAACGCATAAGCAATCACACAGAGCAATAATCGTTTTGGCGTCAGATTAATTAAATTAGTTTTTAAACCATATAAATACTCTGCTACCCGATATACCAAATATGGTGCCGCCGCTGCCAGGATACCCCCCATAAAGGAGCGAAGATAATCATCCTGAAAAAAATAAAAGAAGCAAACCGCCCACGATACAATCAGCAAACCAACAGCGCCAGCGCCACCAAACAACAAGGTACTCAAAAGACGCACACCAGCTGGTAAATATATCCAGTTAATTCCGCGCGCAAATTCAAATCGGGTAAATATCATTTCATTGATAAATAGCGTTAGAATAAACAAAAAAATAGTAGCCGTGATCATGGCAATATTGAGGCGTAATTGAGACATAGATAGTCAAGCAGAAAAGCTCGTAAGGGCGGCACTTCAGGCACAGGATGTGCTAAATAATAGATCGGTATAATATGCTTTAATCTTTCCAATTCGGTTGCAATCATCCAACATGAAACAGACATCCCGACCTGCCGACATATATTTAAGATTTCTGCAATTGGCAGAAACCTTGCGTGGCTTACCATCGCTACCATCACTCGACCCTTTGGAAGAGCGTATTCTGGAACTCGTCGCCAGAACCAGGCAAACCCAAGAACGCTTATCAGTGCGAGATATGATGGCAAAGAGTGAACTGGGATCACCAGCCATGCTCCATAGCCGCCTGAAATCGATGCGTGAAAAAGGTTGGATTATGCTGACAGACACCGAAGACAGCAGGAGAAAACAAATTGAATTAACCCAGGCGGCATTATTGCATTTTGATAAACTTTCAAAATGCTTAGTTCAAGCAACCAAACATATTTAAAGCAAGGCAACATGCATTACATGTCAGTTGTCAGATACAAATTTATCTATTAATTGATATAGATTCAAACTTTTATTCACGGTCTTGGTTATAATCCGCGCATGAGAAATTTTTTGAATTCCCGCAAGTGGCATATCTGGATCGCATGTTTTGCGATACTGATCAATGCGCTTGCGCCTTCGATTTCTCAAGCGTTTGATTTAATGAACGCCAAAACTGGCTTGCCTGGCTTTGCTGAAATCTGCACGACCCAGGGCGCCAAAATAGTATCAGATCAAGTAACATCTGCATCTCTGCAAAACCAATTTCCAGCAAAAGACCCGCTGCAATCGGTATTGCATCATATGCAGCATTGCCAGTGCTGCGTTACGCATGCTGACAACCTGGCATTGCCCTTCCCTGACAGCCAGCAAGTTGCGATCATAGAAGGGCATGATGCCTATCCTGCATTGTTCTATCATTCCCCCACTACGCTGTTTTCATGGGCAACTGCGCATGCGCGCGCCCCACCTGCCTCTGCTTAAGACTTTGTCATGGTTTATCTGCCATCCACAGATAAACTGATACCTGCCGTAACCGGGAATAAGTCGTTGTTCATTCAAAAATTGAGTTCTTGATCTGAAATTTATCTTTTAGATTCAATGCCAATTCCGTCTGCACATTGTTCATTCTTAAGGTTTAACGGTTTTTTGTACTAGCGAGCAATCGCTGATCCTGATTCGCTAAGCGGGATTCATCGTGCAACAGAAGCAAACAATGAATTCAATACGACGTAACACACTAGGCATGCTGAGCATGCTTGGCATCGCTTGCCTATCTCTAAGCGCATGCAAACGCAACACGCCAGTCTTTAACGGTATTGATATTACCGGGGCCGATTATGGCAGTGATTTTCATTTGACTGGTCAAGATGGCAAAACCTATTCTTTGAGCCAATTCAAAGGCAAATACGTATTGCTGTTTTTTGGCTATACACAATGCCCCGACATTTGCCCCACGGCATTGACCCGTGCACTCAATATACGCCAACAATTAGGTGCTGACGGTACGCAACTTCAGGTTGTTTTTATTACCGTCGATCCGGAACGCGACACCCCGCCATTGCTGACAGAGTACATGCATGCGTTTGATCCGACATTTCTGGGACTGTTTGGCACTACGGAACAGACCCAGGCGGTTGCGAAAGCATTCCGCGTCTTTTACAAAAAGGTTCCCAGCGGTAGTTCCTATAGCATGGACCACACTGCGATCAGTTACCTCTACGATACCAACAACAAGATTCGCCTCGCCTTCAAACACGAACAAAGCGCTGAACAATGTGCCGCCGACATTCGTACTTTAATTCAAACTCAATCAAGCTAAGGAAAAACATCATGAAAATCTTCAATCAAGTTGTCATCAGCAGCATTCTTTCCATCACCGCCTTCGCCGCCCAGGCACAAGTCAAAGTGACCGATCCGTGGGTCAGAGCAACGGTCGCGCAACAAAAAGCAACTGGCGCTTTTATGCAATTAAGCTCGCCACAAAATACACGCCTGATTGAAGTCCATACCAATGCTGCTGCATCGGCAGAAGTACATCAAATGGAAATGGTCGACAACGTCATGAAAATGCGTGAAGTCAATGGTCTCGATCTGCCAGCCAATAAAACAGTGGAGTTAAAACCAGGTGGTTATCACGTCATGTTGATGGGCTTAAACGCGCAAGCAAAAGTCGGTGATGTGATCCCGCTGACCCTGGTATTTGAAAACAAAGACAAAAAACGTGAGACCGTAAATGTCAATGCCGTCGTCAAGCCTCTGACTCAAACGTCTATGCCGGAACATCAGCATTAACCAATATTAACCAATATTAATCAACATCCTTCAAGGCAGACAATGATCATGAATGCGCAACGATCAAAATTCAGTATCAATGCCGCTATTTGTTTAAGCGTATTACGTAGCTTTAATGTGGCAGCAATGTGTGCGCTGGCTGTATGGCATGGCTATGTGTTTCATTTGAATCAGGCTCTGCTTGAAGCAGAAAATAAAAAATCACCGACACCGCCAGCTCATATCAAATTACAGCGTATTGCAGCGGCTTCGACAACTTTCTATTTGAAGGTCCAATCATGAAAAACTCTATCATCATCCGCCGTGCAGCAATGACAATTGCTGGCATATTCTTCTCCCAACTTGCCGCTGCACATATCACTATCGATCAGGCTACTGCAACCACAGGCGCTTACCAAAAACTGACGTTTAAAGTCGGTCATGGCTGTGATGGCAGCGCTACCAATCTAATTAAAATCAGCATTCCGGAAAACGTCGCCGGCGCCAAGCCTATGCCAAAAGCAGGATGGCAACTGTCCACAAAAATAGAAACACTGGCGACACCTTATACATCACACGGCAAAACCATCAGCAGCGATGTGCGTGAAATCAGCTGGGTTGGTGGACCATTGCCAGACGCCTACTACGATGAATTTTCTGTCCACGTAAAACTGCCTGACACCCCGGGAAAACTGTATTTCAAAGTCACTCAACAATGTGAAAAAGGAAGTTTGGAATGGGTGCAACTGCCACAAGAAGGACAAAATAAAAATGAATTAAAGTACCCGGCACCAGGAATTGAAATTATTCCCGCAACCACGCACGAACATATGCACCAGCACTAAGCCAAAAACAACAATACTCTTTCAAAAATATTCACAGAGAATAACAATGAACCTCAAAAAAGTCAGCCTTTTAGCGACCAGTATTGCTCTCCTGTTTCCAGTATTGGCACATGCTTGCGCAAGCTGCGGTTGCACCTTAAGTCCGGATTGGGACGGCACAAATACGACCGGTCAGCCAGGTTTTAAATTAGACGTGCGTTACGATTATCTGAATCAAAATCAATTGCGTTCCGGAACCAGTACAATTAACCCCGCAGTCGCCAGTCAATTCGTCAATAGCACGGGGCCTCAAGAGGTAGAGAAATTTACCAAAAATAATTACATCACAGTGGGTCTGGATTACTCGAATGGCGGCAATTGGGAAGTCAAGCTTCAGGTACCCTATATCAACCGTAACCATAGCACTTTGGGCACAGCCTCTGATGGCACAACAGCGGGTGCAGGAGGCGGTCAATATGACTCACAAACCTCGGGTATAGGTGACGTCAAAATCATCGCGCGTTATATCGGCTTGTCTGAATCACATAAATTCGGTGTCTTATTCGGTGCCAAATTAGCGACAGGCAGTCATACCTTGACTGGTACTTCAACCGATGCCACAAACCCAGGCACGGCACCAATTGATCGTGGATTGCAGCCTGGTACAGGCACAACCGATCTTATCCTTGGTGTTTCATATGCTGATAGTCTGAATACTGACTGGTCTTATTTTACGCAAGCAATCGTGCAAACTGCACTCAATTCCAGCGATCAATATAAACCAGGTACGGGATTAAATATCAATGGTGGCTTACGCTATAACGGCTTCGAAAAATTCAAACCTATGGTGCAATTCAATGCCAAATATGTACAGCATGACACAGGGGACAACGCCGACACCATTAGCACTGGAGGCACGCTGGCCTATATCAGCCCGGGTGTTTTAGCCGTAGTGAGTGACACTGTTTCTGTCTACGCTTTTGTACAAGCCCCCATTTATCAAAACGTCCGTGGTGTGCAACTTGCGCCACGTTACACCGCTTCTGTTGGCGTCAAAGTCGCGTTCTGATTGACGCAAAGCTGATCTGATGTTCAGGTTCCAAACCTGCGTCAGGTCAGCAGTTTTTTCATCCTTTTAAAAGATTCATCGCGTACAACCGCCAATGAAATGTCATGCATTTACTCGCAATTTGATCTTCGGAATCGCTATGTTGGCGATGCTGATGCTCACGCTTGCTCCGGCGATATCAAGTGTGCTGCTGAGCGATGTTAATCAGGGTCAAGCAAGTATATGCAGCACCAGCAATGCGGTTGGCGATCTCAGCCTGATCGCGCGATCAACGGAAAATTTTCCGCGCAAATCACATTGGCATTTTAGCCATTGCCAATACTGTTTCACCCATGCAGGTTCATTTCTCATGCCAGGTATGGCAAGCATATTTGTACCTGGCATACAAGCAGGATTTCACTATCCAGTAGCATTCTATGAATCTTCTGTTCCACTATTTACCTGGTTTTCATCACAACCACGAGCACCTCCTCGCGTTTTTCGCCTGGCACCACAAAACGCAACTTTTTAGCGCGTAGCCTGGGCAAGTAAAGCTTGTCATTCATTTGTACATCAAGACATTTCTCTCCTTCTTTGAATGACTGAGATGATCGCTTTATGCACGCCATTTTTATTCGCATTTATTATTCGTTTTTTGAATTGAATCATGAAAAAATCCGTCACCACTTCTTCAATAAAACCAGCAAACAAGCAATTTCACACCTCGACATTACGTCCTATGGTGAGTGCCATTAGTGCCATCATGGCCTGTCTGACGACGACGGCAATCGCGCAAACCACCGATAACGCAGAGCCAGATGCACAGGTCGTGTTGGTCACAGGTACATTGGCGACTAAGCCGGTCACAGCTTCTCCGGCAACCATAGAAACAGTCACGGCCAAAGAACTGGGCGAAACGACCAATGTCACCAATGTCGAAGATGCCTTAAAATATATCCCTAGCATCATGGTACGCAAACGCTTTAATGGCGATACGGCAGCACCAGTCACTTCACGTACGACGGGCGTGAATGCGAGCGCACGTACTTTGATTTTTGCTGATGGCGTCATGCTTTCGAGTCTGGTCAATAACAATAATGGCAATGGCTCGCCACAGTGGTTTATGGTTTCGCCTGAAGAAATCGACAGCATCGATGTCATGTATGGTCCGTTTTCTGCAGCCTATGCAGGTAATTCTTATGGTGCTGTTATCCAGATGAATACCCGCATGCCGCGACAATTTGAAGCGACAGCAAAAATAAATCTATCGTCGCAAAATTTTGATTCGTATGGCACCAGCAACAATTTCAAATCGGGCAGCCTGAACGCTACCATTGGTGACCGTCAAGGTGCATTTTCCTGGTTTGTCAGTGCCAACCACCTCGATAGCTTTAGTCAACCGATTACCTTCGGCACGCTGTCGCAATCTAGCAAAGCCGCGGCAGCCAACCTACCTGTCATCAATGGCGCAACAGCCGACTACAACCGCACTGGCGGTGCCATCCAGGTAATCAGCGCAGGGAATCTTAATCACACGGTGCAAGACACCGCCAAAGTCAAATTAGCCTACGATTTCAATGCCGAAACCACGCTCAGCTATATGCTCGGTTACTGGCAAAATTCGGCGAATGGTAAGGCTGCCTCCTATCTTCGTGATGCTAGTGGTACTTCCTATTACGGTGCAACAACTGGCAATGTCAATATCGGTGGCTATGCCTATAGCGCGACCACTATCGCAGGTCAATTTGGTAGCAATAGCACCGAACAGACACACTGGATGCAAAGTCTGGCGCTCAATAGCAAAACTTCCGGAGCCTGGGATTGGAATGCGGTGATCAGCAATGTCAATTATGCGACCGATCTGACGCGTTCTTCTACAGGCCCATATCCTGCTGCACAGACCACGGGTGCGGGCCGCATTGCCGATGCGAGTGGAACCGGCTGGACCACCTTTGATGCCAAAGCGACCTATCGTCCAGACGCAAATCAAGGTTCCCACACGGTGAGCTTTGGAGTCCACGCTGACCAATTCAAATTGGTCAGCCCGACTTACAATACAACAGACTGGCTCAATGGCAGCAACGGTGCTTTGTATAGTAACTCTCTCGGAAAAACACAGACCAATGCGCTCTGGATACAAGACGAATGGCGTATCAATACAAAGTTAACTGCCACCATCGGCGGACGTTATGAACAATGGAAAGCACGCGATGGCTATAACTACGCTATCGCTGCCAATGGGACAGGTTTCCCGGTCAATCAACCTGGCGTTTCCCAAAATGGTCTGTCGCCAAAAGCAACCCTGGCGTGGAAAGCATCGGATACCTGGCAAATCACTGGTTCTTTCGGTCGTGCCTTACGCTTCCCTACGGTTGGTGAGTTATACCAAAACGTCCAGACGGGCACCACCTTTACACAAGCAAATCCTTATCTCAAACCAGAAGACGTTCTATCGAGCGAATTCGCATTTGAACGCAAAACCAAAGACAGCCGGGTACGAGTTTCTTTGTTTGGCGAGTTTGTTTCCGACGCCTTGATTTCTCAGACATCGAATATCGCTGGTTATTCCACGCCTGTTTCATTCACACAAAATGTGGATAAAACCCGTCAACGTGGGATAGAGTTGGTCGCAGAAAAAGACAACGCGTTTATTCAAGGTCTGCAGTTATCTGCGAGCCTGACCTATGTTGATGCGGTGATTCTGGCCAATAGCAGTTATGTACCGACAATCGCTGGTGCAACGTCCGTCGGCAAGCACACACCTTACGTACCTGACTGGCGCGCGACGATGGTTGCGACTTACCGGCCAGATGCGCGTTGGGCTTATACCTTAGCTGGGCGCTATACAGGGCGCCAATATGCCACGGTTGATAACACCGATATCTACCCAGGTACGTACCAAGGCTTTCAACCATTTTTCGTCGCTGACGCGCGAGTTCATTATCAGGTCAACCGTCAATGGAGTATCGCGGCAGGGATTGATAACCTCAACAATGAGAAATATTATCTATACCATCCTTTCACGCAACGTACTGCATACGCTGAGCTGAAATACACGTATTGAGAAGACGTGGTTATTTGAATTAGGTAAGCCAAATATTCACTAAGAGGAAACGGGGAGCAAAGGCTAGCTCCCCGTTTTCTTATGCTTACTACTTTAGGGCGGATGCAAGCGCCAATTCTGATAAAACCTCGATGCAGCGCGAGTTGCACCCACTCTACTATTGGTAAATGACTGCGCTTTTATGCAGACAGTTGCAGTAAATGCTCACGGTTTTCTAAATGCCTGCGTTTCATTTTTTCCGGATCACCATACGCGAGTAAGCGTGCTTCTTTTAAGCTGTTCAGTACCCGGCATACTGTCTCTCTGGTGGAATGGATAATCTCTGCGATGTTTCCCAGACTTGGCAATACGCAAGAACTGGCTTTATTCACATCAGTATCACTTTCCTCCGCTAACAAACGTAGTAAGCGCTTGACACGTTCATCAACTGGGCCAGATCTCAGGCTAACCGCCTCGCGGCAACGCTGATAGCTGGTAGAAACGGCGGACATCAGCAATTTTGTCAGTTGCCTGTCATCCAGATAGGAAACCGGCGACAAGCTCACTTCTGTGATAGCTCGTATCGTCAACGTATCTGACACGCCAACAAAATGCTCCACGCCTAATAAATCGCCAGGCAGGGCTAATCGGACAAAACTAGCGGGTTCATCACCGGTCTGACTATCGATACGAATGGCGCCTTTTTCTATTCGCCATAACACTTGTAAGTCATCGTCCGCCATGGATTGGCGAGGTAAAAGATGGCGACGTAAGGTCATTTTTTCTGTGGCTTTCATGTTTAACTCTTTCCCATACTGTGTCATACAGATTCAGTCATTTGTATGACAACATTAATTAATTTGCTCATCACAGATCACCAACAAGGCGTAACACTCCAGACGAGATACGTATGCAATTTCTATGCAACGCAGCAATAGGGTCGAGCTGTACTCAAGTGGTCTAAGCTGATCTGCTTCTTTGGCACGTAGCCAGTAAAAAGAATCAAAAGAGTCAGATTACGGGTGGGGCACGCACAGCGGGGGAAAACCAAGCAGCAATCAGTAGAAATTGCTGGTTTGATTGCGAGTGATGATGAAAGCTAAACGAGGGAGCTAAAAAACTAAAATCACTGACAGGCGGCAACCCAAATGAAGCCGCATGCGTAAAACAGTAATCGCAATACTTCGCATGGAATAGCGATGGCAGATCGACTGGTTTGGCATCACGACTACTGCTGATCCATTTGCTTCCCGTTGTCGAACATACTTCACGCCATTCAAGAGCCGCCCGATTGCCATTTGCAGCATTGTCTAAGGCCTGCGAAATCAATGGCATCAAGCCGTTCAACAAGATTGCCAATGCGGCAATCCAGCTGATCACGAAACGCCTCTGAGGAAAGCGTTGATGACGACGTTGATAAAGTTTGACTATGCGCACAAGAAAGAAATTAATCGAATGAAGAGTTGAATATTTAAACGATAAGCAATTTTCAGTAGTTCACCATACCAGAAATTCAAGGTTAAGATCTATTGGATTTGTAAAACTCAAGCTTAACTACTAAAAACGATTAATCCAAATCAATCGTCACCATGTAAAAAAGCCACGACTCGTGGTCGCCCCTGTGTCCCGATCATGTCACGCTCGTATCAAGTTCATGTCAGGCTGGTATCAAGTTCATGACTACTTTACTTTTTCCAACATATACTCAACTGCGGCTTTGATTTCTAAATCCGAACAGCTACTGCATGAACCGCGCGCTGGCATCAATTTGTAGCCGTGTAAAGCATGTTCAATCAAGGTGTCAGGGGTTTGTTTTAATCTCACTGCCCAGGCGGCTTTATCGCTTACCTTAGGGGCACCGCTGATACCAGTCACATGACACTCGGCGCACATCAAAGTAAATATCGTCGCGCCTGAGCGCCCCTGAGGAATCCGCGAAGTTGTCGTGGCTGCGAAAGTGACCTCCGTCATCATCAGACTGACGAAAAAGACCATCAGGATCAGGCAAGATACATATTGCGCAGCAGGTTTTTTTAAATTTCCCATTTTCTTCTCGTCATAGATTGTAAGCAAAGGATATAATTTTAATAAAATTATCACACTGACTCAGCGCCAATATTAAAACAGACCAGACAGCAGCGAATTCCTACGCGATATAACATCCAGTCTAGAAAAAATCGCTATACGATTTTTTCTATAGCAGCATTTTACGGCGTACGCAGAAATTTTGTCTGGCACGCACTGACTCTCTGTTGATACCAAATCGGGTCTTTAAAGTCCCAATACTGAAACAAAACGTTCGCCTATTGAAAGACAACGATGCCAGAAATCACTTCCGTAACGAATCAATACGAAGCTCATTCAGTCGCTTATTTTATTCAGGAAATTAAAAATGCCTTTGGCACTTTCGCCAACTCAGCATTAAGTGCAACGCCACAACTTAAAGTGACTAGTCTCGGTGAGTTGCCGTCTGCTTTCGCCGTCACAGAACTAGCGACAGCGTCCATTGCGAGCGCCGGCCAAGCCTTGAGCGAATTGATCGCCCATTCTGGCACTCAGGCACCATCGTTACAAATAGACCGAAGACTGAGTTCATTTTGGTTTGATTCTTCGGTACATCCTCGCGGCTGGACTCTGCCACCGGCATGGGATGCGATTGCCGGTGTTTATCAAACTACGGACGGTTGGATACGCCTACATACCAATGCGCCACATCACCGGGCTGCGGCGCTGGCAGTTCTGGGGTGTACTGCCGATAAAGACGCCGTCAGCAATACCGTATCGGGCTGGAACTCACAAGATCTGGAGGACGCCATCGTTGCACAACATGGTTGCGCCGCAGTAATGCATGACAGACAAACCTGGCAAGCGCATCCGCAAGGACAAGCGGTTGCCCACGAGCCGCTCATCCATATTCAAGCTTATCCATCTGATGGCAAAAAGCACTGGAAAATCGATCCGCACCGACCACTGCAAGGCATACGGGTACTCGACTTAACCCGTATTATCGCCGGGCCTGTAGCTACTCGATTTTTAGCCGGTTACGGTGCTGACGTGCTTCGACTCGACCCACCTGAATGGGATGAACCTACGATATTGGCTGAACTGACGATAGGCAAACGATGTGCTCGACTAGACTTAAAGAAGTCTGATGATAGAAAGCAATTTGAACACTTGCTGAGCGAAGCCGATGTGCTGGTTCATGGCTATCGCGCTGATGCTCTGGCAGCATTGGGGCTGGATGCTGAAAGTCGTCGCCGAATCAATCCAGCATTGATCGACGTTAGTCTGAATGCCTATGGCCACAGTGGCCCATGGCAGTATCGACGCGGTTTCGATAGTCTGGTGCAAATGAGCTGTGGGATTGCTGACTTTGGTATGCATCACTACGGCAAAACACAACCTACGCCCCTGCCAGTTCAAGCCTTGGATCACGCAACAGGCTACATGATCGCGGCTGCCGTTATTCGCGGATTGCAACAGCGCTACTTGCATGGTCTTGGCAGCGAAATGCGCTTATCACTCGCCAGAACGGCAGAATTACTGATCGCAGGCTCATTACCACGGCAACCCGGCTTAAGTTTTGAAGCAAAGAATAACACTGACCATACACCAGTTGTGGAGCACACCGTCTGGGGCGCTTTGCAACGCCTGTTACCACCACTAAAAATCCAAGGCGCGCCCATGCAATGGGATAAGCCAGCCGGACTTTTGGGAACAAACAGAGCGAACTGGCAGTAGTATTGTCTTCAAGTGTAAAAACTAGTTAAAAATGAAAGAAAAAAAGTCGTAAATGCTGTCAAGGAAGGATGGTAGGCATAAAATAAGCGGCACCGCTCACCAACTTCTGTCAATTCCATTCTGAACATGCAAAACCGCGACCATTGGGTAGATTACGCTAAAGGCATAGGCATTTTACTGGTCGTCTACGGTCACGTCAGTCGCGGTGCGTACAATGCTGGAATAGTGATGGACGCGAAGCTGTTTAAACTGATTGACAGCATCATTTACAGCTTTCATATGCCGCTGTTTTTCTTGTTGTCGGGGATATTTTTCATTCCTTCACTTAACAAGTACGGCCGTCAGCGTCTGATCTTAGATAAAGTGGATAGCGTTTTCTACCCTTACGTGTTGTGGTCGTTGCTGCAAGGCTTTACCGAAGTATTCTTGTCACGATTTACTACTGCAAAAACCAGTGTGGATGATGTGCTATCGTTGTTATGGCAACCACGCGCACAATTCTGGTTTCTTTACGTGCTCTTCGTTGTATTCGTATTGATGGCACTTACCTACAGAGAGCAACGTGGCGCTGCAGCCTTGTTCGTGCCACTGATGTTAATCGCTGCCTGGATATCACGCTTTTACGTGCAGTTACCCTTTCCGGTCGATTTTTTGGCGACATATCTTATTTACTTTTATTTAGGTTCACAAGTACGTGTCTGGAAAGACTTCATCATTGAGCACGCATCCATTGTTTGCGCCATCAGTGGATTACTGTTTGGCTGTCTGGCGTGGCTGTTCCATGGCAAACTGGGTTTGATTTATTCCGATCAATCCTTGCTGGCTCTGCCGCTGGCTTTATCTGGAATTACAATGGTGTGTAGCCTGGGATTCGTATTAGCAAAAGCTGAATTGAACATGTTGAAATGCCTGACATTGTTTGGCACCTGTTCTATGCCTATCTTTTTAATGCATATCCTGGCCGGCAGTGGTGTGCGTATTATCCTGAATAAATTCCTGTACATCGACAATGCATCGATACATCTGATTCTGGGTACCGTGATCGGAATATTAGTGCCAATCACGGTTTTCCAGTTATCAAAAAAAACGTCATTGGCCGGGTTACGCTATCTGTTTGCTCCACCACCATTTTTATCACTAAAACGGCGAATGAATTAATTCTCACATAGCCTGACCGGCCGCCGCTAAAATCGCCGCAGCATCCATCGCGGCAATCCGTCCCTCATCAGTAGGAATCACCCAGATTTCCTGCTGACTATCGCTGGCATGAATTGCAGCAATTTGATCACCGTGGGCAGTCAGATTTTTTTCCAGATCAATCTTCAAACCCAGATACGCCAATCCTGCGACCACGTCAGCGCGTAACTGCGCATCATGCTCACCGATCCCACCGGTAAAGGCGAGCACATCAACCCCGTTCAGACAAGCGGCTAAGGCACCGGATTCTCTGGTGACACGATAAACAAACATATTGATTGCTACTTGCGACTGTGAATCTTTGCTTTGCCTCAAGGTACGCATATCTGCCGACACGCCAGAAACACCGAGTAAACCCGATTCTTTATACAAGGTTTTTTCTATGCGTTTTGCATCCCATCCAGCCTGCAATAAATGGAGCAAAATACCCGGATCAAGCGCGCCACAGCGCGTTCCCATCATTAAACCATCTAAAGCAGAAAAGCCCATGGTGGTAGCGATACTCTGACCATTCAACATCGCACAGGCGCTCGCACCATTGCCCAGATGCGCCATGATGACGCGTTGCTGAGATTTCTCTGATCGTTGCGCTAAGCGCCCCGCGACATAACGATAAGACAAACCATGAAAACCGTAGCGACGAATGCCGGTTTCACGCAAAGCCAACGGTAGCGCCACGGTACGCTCATTGAGCGGTAAATTAGCATGAAAACCCGTATCAAAACAGGCAATCTGTGGCAAATCTGGATAGGCTTTTTGAAACGCGAATACGCCTTCCAGATTGTGCGGTTGATGCAGAGGTGCCAGTGAATTGAGGCTTTGCAAATATGTCATTGTGTTCGCATCAATCACCACCGACTGGGCGTATCGATCACCACCATGCACAATACGATGTGCGACAGCGACCACTGTCATCTCCTGGCTGTGCTGTTCCAGTAGCAAACGTAAGCTGTTTAAGGCAAGCGCGAATTTCTGCTTTTCTTCAGTCGCATTACCGGGCAATGGAAACACTTGCTTCTCACCGCGAATACTGAGGCTGATACTCGCCTTGCCGCCAGGCTCCAGACCTTCCACCACACCAGAAATATCCGCTGCGTCCACCAAAGCCTGATGCACAGGATATAGCGCAAATTTAATCGAAGACGAGCCAGCATTGACGGCTAGAATGGCGTGCTGGTTCATGGCGCATTCTTTCTGTATTCATTCGCCAGTAGTTTGACCAGTGCTGCCGATGCGACCCTTGAACTAGGGCCATCCGCGCGGCTCGTCAAAGCAATCGGCACCCGTGCTCCCAGTACTACACCACACGTTGCTGCACCTGCCAGATATTCAAATTGCTTGGCCAGCATATTGCCAGATTCCAGATCAGGCACCATCAGAATATCCACATCCCCTGCGACCGGTGAATCAATGCCTTTGATGCGTGCAGCTTCAGCAGAAATCGCATTATCAAACGCCAGTGGGCCATCCACAATACCGCCTTTGATTTGCTTACGCTGTACCATTTTGCACAAAGCCGCAGCATCGATCGTTGAAGACATTTTGGGATTGACGGTTTCCACCGCGGATAACAACGCGACTTTGGGTTGTGCGATTTTTAATGCTTGCGCGAGATTAATCACGTTTTGCAGAATATCTGCTTTTTCCATCAATGTTGGTGCAATATTCAGTGCTGCATCGGTCAATAACAATACCTTGTGGTACATAGGTACATCAAGGTGAAATACATGCGACAGACGGAATTTGGTTTTCAAGCCAACACAGTGTACAACTGCGGACATTAACTCATCAGTATGCAAACTGCCTTTCATCAAGGCTTCGACTTCACCTGCTGCGGCCATTTCTACGGCTTTATCAGCGGCAGCGTGACTATGTGCTACGTCAACGATTTCGACACCGCTGATGTCGAGTCCAGCTGCACTGGCGACCCCTAACAGCTTAGCTTTCGGCGCGATCAAAACGGGAATAATCAAACCCTGCTTTGCCGCGTCTAAAGCACCCTGCAAAGAATCTGCATCACACGGATGCACGACAGCACAACGAATAGCAGGAAGGTCAGCAACGCTATCGATCAAGGCTTTTTGTCTTGCGCCCAGATCAAACAAGGCCATGGTCGGTAATACTGTCCGCTGACGCGTCACGCGTTCAGTTGGCGCAATCACGAGCGCATTACCGTACACGACTTTGACACCGTGTTGATTTACGATCTCACAATCAAGTGTGACGCGCTTTTTTTCATCGTCTTTCGCAATCACAGTTGCGGAAATCGTCAAGGTATCGCCAATACGAACCGGTCTGGCGAAATGCAGATTTTGCTCCAGATAAATCGTTCCTGGGCCCGGCAAACGCGTACCCAGGATGGTAGAAATCAAGGCACCGCCCCACATACCATGAGCAATCACGCCATGGAATAAAGTGTTCTCAGCATATTCTTTGTCAAGATGCGCTGGATTGACATCACCTGAAATCGACGCAAACGCCTGAATATCGGCTTGTGTCAGCGTACGGGTCTGACTGGCCGTCTGACCGATAGAGATATCGTCATAAACAACATTGGAAATCATTTCTTGGTCATTATTGACCGGATACACTGGATCGTTCATTGTTCATTCTCCGTGATGGAACTGAAATAATGTTCACTGGTAACTTTAAAGGACTTAGTTAACGATGTGATAGCCGCCATCGACATACAAGGTTTGCCCTGTCATGCCTGACGATGCATTGCTGATCAAAAATGCCGCCAATTGCCCCACCTCTTCGAGTGTAACCAAACGTTTGAGTGGAGAACGTTGGATAGCTTTTTCCATCAATGTATCAAATTCTAATAATCCAGAAGCGGCACGGGTAGGAATCGGCCCCGGAGAAATCGCATGAACACGAATACCTTTCTCGCCCAATTCTGTTGCCAGATAACGAACCAGGGATTCCAGTGCTGCCTTGACGGGGCCCATCAACCCATAATGGGCAACGGCTTCTTCAGCCCCCAGATAACTCATCGTAATCAGGCTTGCGTCCGGGCTTAAATGTGGCTCACATAATTTCGCTACCTGAGCAAATGAATGGCAAGAAACATTCATTGAACGTAAAAATCCGGTACTGGAACTATCAATCACTCGCCCATGCAAATCATCCAAAGGTGCCCAGGCAATCGAATGAATCACAAAATCCAATTGACCAAATTGCGCAACTGCTTGCGCCACCAGACTTTCTAAAGCACCGTCTTCCTCCACATTACAGGTGACTAAAGTCGCGTTCATTTGATCTGCTAATGGTTTGACATAAGGTTCAGCCTTTTGATTCACACAAGAGACCATCAATTCAGCCCCAAGTTGATGTGCGACCAAAGCACAGCCGTACGCAATACTATGTTCGTTGGCGAGACCGATAATCAAGCCGCGCTTACCTTGCAAAGAAAAAACTGACTTATTTTCAGACATGTTATTCCCTACTTTCAAGAAGTGACGAATTCAATTTGATATTTGTATTTTGCTTGTGTTTTGCCTACGTATTACTTGTGTATTCTTAACCAAACTGTTTTTTAAATCTGATGATGGTGGTAACACTGACCAGCATACCGATTAACAATATCCCGACAAACATCGGCCACAGCACCATTACCCCGGCACCTTTGAGCAAAATGCCATAACTGGCATTGATGTAGTAATACAAAGGCGACGTGTACATCCCCAAACGCATCAGTGCAGGCATCGCTTCTGGTGGCGTCCACGCACCGGACAAAAACATCATCGGTGCCAAAATCAGAATCACCATCATGCCAGCCTGCGCCATGTTATTGGTCACCGTTGCAATGAGTATCCCTATTCCCGCCAAAGTGCTGATGTACAAGGTACTCAAAACAAAGAACAAGAACAAACTCCCTACCACTGGTATTAAAAATACCGGCACCAAAATACCAAATAAACCTAAGGCAGTACCACCTAAAATCACCGCAACCATCGCAATGATTTTGGGTATCATAATCTGCAAAGGTGACAACGGTGAGACAAGTAATTGCTCAATTGTTCCGCGCTCTTTCTCTCTGACCATTGCTGCGGCTGGTAGCAACATAGAGAACAAAGTCACCACGTTAAGCAACTCGGAAATTCCCATAAACCAGGCATCGTTCTGATTTGGGTTAAACCAGACACGCGTTGCATTGTTGATGGCGGGAGCATCAATTGCCGCCGAACTATCAACCCCCAAACTTACCGCAGCTTGCTCCAGGCCATAGCGGGCAATAATTTGTGTCGCGTCAACCGACATCAAAAACCCTTGCACAGAATTGGCAGCATCAATCTGCAATTGCACTGCTTTGTTCTCCCCACGCGACATGGCAGCACCAAACCCCGGAGGAATATCCAGCACCGCCATTGCCTTACCATCGTCTAGAAGCTTTTGACCTTGTTCTGCATGTTTAATTCCGCCTATCCAGCGAAATTCTGGCGGCATAAAGCGGCCTGCCAATTCGCGCGAGGCAGCAGAGCGATCCAGATCAAACAGCGCCAACGCTGCGTTATTGAGTTGAAACGAGACACCGGATGCAGCATTGTAAATATCCGCAGTAAACGCATACAAAACAAACACCAGCAAAATCGGATCACGCAATAATTGCAGTAACTCTTTCCAGGTCATTGCCTGTAAGCGACTCCACCAGACACGGTTGATAAAAAAATTCATTTCTTTTTCTCCACGCATCAACGATCCGGACGTTTATGAAACGCCAGAAATCCCGCCGTAAACAACACCGTGGCATAGAGCGTCAAAATCAACATATCCATCCATAACGAGGTAAAACCCACGCCTTTTAAAAAGCTACCGATCACAATTTCCGAGTAATACATGCCTGGTAAAATATGTGCAATCACAGCAGCAGTCGCAGACAACGACGGAATAGGAATAATCATCCCGGAATACAAAACTGCCGGAACCACCGTCACAATCGACGTACCTACCATCGCCGCCACCTGCGTATTAACAACCACTGACACCAGCAAACCGATACCCGTCGTACAAATCACATACAGGATGGTCGATAGTAAAAAGAATAAAGGGTCACCTCTGAATGGTGCCCCGAATAGCAATAAAGCAAATGCCGTCAAAGCACAGGCGTTCACAACCGAAATACCCACATACGGCAAGAGCTTGCCGATCAAATATTCTCCGCGTGACAAAGTCGATGAATAAACGTTGTAAATCGCGCCAGATTCTTTTTCCCTGACAACGCCCAAGGCAGTAAGAAATGGTGGTGACAACATTAAAATTACCATGATCAATTTGGGTGCCATTGACCAAATACTTTTGACTTCCTGATTGTATAAATAGCGGGTTTCTAATTTCACTGGTTGTGCGGTGGCACGAATACGATCTTCACTCACGCCTGTTAAACCGGAAATATACGTCGCGAGATTGTCGAGATTAATTGCAGCGTTAATTGCATTCACATAGCCTTTCGCCGTCAACGCACGAAACGGAAAAGTGCCATCAATCCAGGTTTGAACATCGGCTGATCTGCCACCGCGCAAGTTTTCACCAAATTGCGGTGGAATCACAATGACAGCGCGCAGACTATTATCGATCAGCAGTTTTTCCACGTCTTTTTCACGCTGCGCATACCCTTGAAACGAAAAATAACGTGAGTCCGTAAAACGATGCGCATAATCGCGTGAACTCACCGACTGATCATAGTCAACGATCGCCAGCGGAATATTTTCGACATCCAATGACAAGCCATAGCCAAACAAGAGCATCAATAACGATGGCACGATAAATGCCAACGCAAAGAACAAGCGATCACGAATAATCTCACGCCATTCTTTATAGGCAACCACACGAATACGACGAAGATTCATGGTCGCCCTCCTTTCGCCTGTACGTTTTGCGCATCTTGTGCCTCAAGCCTGGTCACGATGTGTACAAACACGTCTTCCATCGATAATTTTTTTGGAGCAATCTTGAGTGTGCCTAGCGGCTTTAACATCTCTGAAATTTTAGCTGCATCAGCTTCCGGATCAAGTAACAACACATGTATCCGCGGTCCGAATAAAGCGGCACTGGTGTAACCATCAGCTTGCAACAGATCAAGTGCAGCTTGTGGATCCGGGGTTTGGATCTCAACCAATTTTCCGGCCTCGGCTTCAACATTTTCTTTCAGTTTTTCTGGTGATGCATCAGCCACCACACGGCCCGCATACATAAGCGCGATGTGATCGCAATGTTCGGCCTCTGACATGTAGTGCGTCGTTACTAAGATCGTCACGTTTTCCTCACGCGACAATTGGAATAACACTTCCCAAAACGCTCTGCGACCTATCGGGTCAACGCCGGAAGTTGGTTCATCCAAAAATAGTACTTGCGGTCTGTGAATCAAAGCACAGCCCAAAGCCAGACGTTGTCTCAAGCCCATAGGCAAACTGCCCGTTAAAGCTTTGCCGAACGGACGTAAGCCAGCCATATCGAGTATCCAATCCATGCGGGCTGCCGTTTCTTTGCGGGTCAGACCATAGATACCTGCATAGAGACGTATATTTTCCAGTACCGACAAATCCAGATACAAAGAAAAAGCCTGCGACATATAGCCGATACGTTCACGGATCTGGCGTCCGGAAGTACGCACGTCAGCGCCGGCGACATTACCTTTACCTGAGGTCTGACTCAAAATACCTGTCAGCATTTTGATCACGGTACTTTTGCCAGCGCCATTGGCACCTAACAAACCAAAAATTTCACCTTGCGGTACTTTAAAGTTGACCTGATCCACTGCCTTAAATGCGCCAAATGTACGGCTTAAATTTTCTGCTTCAATTGCTAAACCCTGATCAGGATGGCGCTGGCTTGCTGACACTTCTGCGGGTTGCCGGGCCTTATTCTGATCTGCATTATCGAGATGTTTTTGGCGCAACAAGGCAATAAAAACGTCTTCTAATTCGGGCTCTAGTACCTCGGAATGCTGCTGAGGAATGCCGTCCAGACATTGCATCACTTCTTTTGTTGCGACAGCATTATCGGCCTGATCGACAAACATACGCATCTCTTGTCCCAGCACTTCCATTTGCGGGAAGTGTTGTGAGAGACGCTTTACTGCATCAACTTGTTGCGCTATCTGAACGCAAGTAGTGCTGACGATCGTACCGACGGCTAATGCTTTGATTTGTTCAGGGTCACCAGAAGCAAGAACTTTTCCGGCATGCATTAAGGACACACGATGGAAGCGGCTGGCTTCGTCCATATATGCAGTCGATACCAAGGCCGTGATACCTTTTTCCTTCAACAGCCGCGCTAAAATGCTCCAGAATTCGCGTCGAGATACAGGATCAACTCCTGTCGTCGGTTCATCAAGAATGACCAGTTTTGGTTCATGAATCAGTGTGCAAACCAGTCCTAATTTTTGCTTCATTCCACCGGACAAGTTTTTCATCGGACGATCGCGAAACTTATCCAGACGGGTGCTGCGTAGCAACGCCTCTTTGCGAGAACTTAGCTCTTGCTTGCTAAGTAAACGCAGTCCGCCAAAATAATCGATATTTTCTTCTACCGATAAATCGCCATACAAATTCTGCCCCAAACCTTGCGGCATCAAACCAATTCTGTCTTTCACCAATTCGCTGGATTTTTCAGAATCAATCAGGCAATCGAACACTCGCAAATCACCGGCGTCATGTGCGAGCACACCAGCGACTACTTTCAAAAGACTACTTTTACCGGCACCATCGGGGCCGATCAGACCGTAAATTTCTCCCGCTTGTACCTGCAAACTAATGCCATTCATAGCGATACTGTCGCCATAGCGTTTCATGAGATTCTTCACATCCACCACTGGACGTGCAGAGTCTGCCACTTGGGCATTAAGTGGTTTGTTGGTATTCACAGCATTCATCGTCGGAGTGGGCATCAGTTCCAACGTGGTTTTTGCCATGCGATGTTTTCTTTCCAACGTATCACCGCATCAGCAGGAATACCGGGGGTCAGTTTGTGGTCAGGATTTTTGGTAATGACTAATTTCACCGCGTAGACTAGCTTGACACGCTCGTCGGTGGTTTGCACTTCTTTCGGCGTGAATTCAGAACGCGAAGAAATGTAGCTGACAGTTGCCTCGTAGAATTGATCTGGCTGCGCATCTGTATAGATTCTGACTGGCAAACCTAAACGGAGTTGGCCAATTTTCGATTCCGGCACGTAGACTTTTAAATACAAATGGTCGAGATCGACAATTTCAACGAGT
Organism: Undibacterium sp. Dicai25W; assembly: GCF_049340505.1. Lineage (NCBI taxonomy): Bacteria > Pseudomonadati > Pseudomonadota > Betaproteobacteria > Burkholderiales > Oxalobacteraceae > Undibacterium > Undibacterium sp. Dicai25W. The sequence goes on from NZ_JBMPOQ010000013.1 coordinate 80,721, forward strand.
GAACCACCAGGCATGACGACTTCACCGGGTTCGCGCAAGCGGGTTAATACCACGCCAGTGCCAGGCGATTTGATCACCAGATCAGATAACACTGATTCGGCCTCCGTCACGGCCGCAGCAGCGCGATCACGCTGTGCACGGAGGGCGTCGACATCTTGTTGTTTAGCTTTGATTTTATCGTTCCCCAACCCTGCTTGCGCTGAGCCTTGCTTAGCACGGTTAATCGCTTCCTGCGCCGCTTTCACATCCGATTGTGCAACTTGCCACGCCAGATCTGCTTGTTCATAGCGATGACGCTCTATCACGCCACGTTCAAACAAATCTTTGTTTCTTGCCGCATCCAGCTTCGCCTGGGCTTGGACCGCAGTGGCTTTGGCCCACATGGCCTGCGCCTGACTTACACTGGCATCGGCAACGCTGACGCCCATAGGCACTTCGCGTTGGGCGATATCAAGGTTCGCTTGCGCCGCTTTTAATTGTGCGTCGGCGCCAGTAAAAGCCTGACGTGCTTGTTCTACTTTGGCCTGAAAACTTTCGTCTTCCAGTTGCGCGACTACTGCGCCAGCTTTGACCGTATCGCCTTCTTTGGCAAACATTTTACTTACACGTCCCGGATATTTGGCTGCGGCAACAATACGATCTCCTTCGATGCGCCCATTGGCAGCGATCAACCCTTCAGGTAATTTGCGGCTTTCGGCAAAATAATAAAACACACCGATGCCAATCACTGCAGCAGCAATGCCTATGAGGACTGGGCCTAAGAGTTTATTTTTATTTTCCATTTATCTTCCTACGTATTCTTGCTTTACGGATTATTTTATTGAGTACAAAATACTCATAAGAATGCTTACAGACTACCCGCGGCATGTTGCAATTGCAGACGCGACAACTCGCGGTCATAGATCGCATTGTCACGATTTGAATAAGCTTGTAAGCGGCTGGTTTCGGCATCCAATACTTCGCTATTTGGTGCTAAACCAGAACGGTAACGTTCACGTGCCAACGCCAGACTTTCATCGGCTTGCTCTACGGCTTTATTGACTAACTGCATACGGGCATTGGCTTCTTGATGGGATAACCAGGATTGCCGCACTTGCAAAGCAATGCGCTCACGGGTGTCTTGTTCCATTTCTGACACTGCTTGTGCATTGGCGGCCAACGCCGATGCCTGCTGCCGGATCAAGCCGCCATCGAACAAATCCCACTTCATCACAACACCAACCCACCAGCCTTTATCTTCGGCCAGATATTTATTTTCTAGCTTGTTGTAACCGCCACTGATACCGATTTGCGGCAAGTGACCGGCGCGAACACTCGCCGCCTGACTCTTGTATGCTTCACTTTGCTTAGACAGTTCTTGCAACTCTTGGCGTTGCTCACTTGCGGATGTCAGCAAGACACCAAGATCGCTTTTATCGTCAATTGCCGTTGGATTTACGATGTCTTGCAACTGCACCACCTGCTCATAAGGGCGGCCCATCCAACGGTTGTAGGCAGCACGTGCTAATTCGAGTGCATTGCTTGCTTGCAATCCCAATTGCCGCGCATTGGCGAGCGTGACTTGGGTCGCTAACAAATCGTGTTTGGCGGCATAACCATGTTCAAACAATTCCTGTACATCCGTCTCATGTCGCTGAACGGCGCTAATATAGCTGGTGGCTACCATCACCGCGTGCTCTGCTCGCAGAACGGCAATATAAGATTGAGCAATTGCTAATTTGAGTTCGCTGCGAGTCAGATTGGCATGTGCCGCGGTCGCATCTGCCATCGCCTTGGCTGCTGCCACACCGGAAGAAATTTTTCCGCTGGTAAAAATCGGTGCTGAGACGGTCACGCCACCGTAATACGCTGAATCCTGTGCAAATGGCAGAGCCACGCCCTTTAAAAAGGGTAAAGCCGGAATGTTCAGTTTGGCAGCTGGTTCATATTCGGTACGTAGATAACCGGTTTCTAAGGCCACTTTGGGAAAGTAATTGGCTTGTGCAGCATTCACCTGGTGCTGCGCAGATTGCTGCCTATATTGCGATGCAGCAAGTGTATGATCGCGTCGTAAAGCGACATCCCAGGCTTGTTGCAAAGACTCAGCAGACCAACTATGTGCACTCAGCATCGCAAGATTGATGTAGATCAAACTTCTTGCAAATGATCTTAATTTACCGGCTTTTAAGTTCTTTTTTGCATTCAAATTGCGCTGCACACGCGCTGAATCAACCGTAGTGACAGCCAGAATTGAACGAAATGACAGAGAGAAAACAGGAATTTGCATAGGAGTACCTAAAGATAGTCATCGTAGTGTATTGCTGTACATGCACAATCAAATTGATCCGAATCAAGTCGATCATTGATAATTTTTGCAACAATCAAGAAACTCCACTTAAGGAATCCAGATGAGCAATAACTCAGTTAGCGCATTACCGATCATCGCAAACATCAGCTCAACCAAGTCTGATGCAGAATTTTGCTCTGCGTGCGGCGAAGAACACACCATCAATCCACTCGACATGGCCTTGCAAAACCATCTCGCCAAATTGACGGGAGGCATTTCTCCAGCAAGTGTCAGTTTGGCCTGGATGGATTGGGCAATGCATCTGGCAACCTCGCCAGGCAAGCAAATGGAGTTAGTCGGGCTGCTGCAAAGGCAAACCGCCGAATGGCCCGGATTCTTAAGAAAAAATCTGCTGCACAATGTCTACCCCGCATCATATGAGATTGATCCCACTGAACTGACGACCAATTCGGGTGACACACGCTTTGCTGACAAAGGCTGGGAACAGTGGCCATTTAATGTGATGAGCAAAGCATTTTTACAGGCGCAGGACTTTTGGCAGCATGCAACCTGTGGTGTGCGTGGAATGACTGAACATCACGAAGATGTGGTCAATTTCATGGCCAGACAATTGTTAGACGTCGTTTCACCGTCGAATAGCCCAGTCCTCAATCCTGAAATAATTGCAGCCAGTACTACCAGTGGCGGTAAGAATCTGACTTCGGGTCTGGTGCATTGGCTACAGGATATGGGATTGGAAATTCCGAATAACAATGGAGATAAAGACGCAGAAGTGCAACCTGGCTATCAACCAGGAAAAGATGTCGCATTGACCCCTGGTAAAGTGATCTTCCGCAATCATCTGATCGAATTAATTCAGTATGCGCCGCAAACCAGCAAAGTATTTGCAGAACCTATCCTGATTGTTCCTTCATGGATCATGAAGTACTACATTCTGGATTTATCACATCACAATTCGATGGTGCGCTTTCTGGTAGAACAAGGTCATACGGTATTCATGATTTCCTGGAGGAACCCAAATAAGGATGATCGCAATTTGGGAATGAATGATTATCTGGAACAAGGTTTATATGCAGCACTAAGCGAAACAAATCGCGCCGTCAAAGGTCACGCAATTCACACAGTCGGCTACTGTCTCGGGGGTACTTTATTATCGATTGGCGCTGCAGCTCTTGCCAAAGAAAATGATATCGCCAAAACAGAGCAAGCTAAAATTACCAATATCGCCAACATCGCCAGCGTAACCCTGCTCGCTGCGCAAACCGATTTTAGCGAACCAGGTGAGCTGGGTTTATTTATCGATGAAAGTCAGCTGGCAATGCTCGATGCGCTGATGTGGAAGCAAGGCTATCTGGATGGCAAACAAATGTCTGGCTCATTTCAGTTGCTCAACTCGCGCGACCTGATATGGTCAAAAATTATGCGTGAATATCAGTTAGGCTTACGTGCTCAACCGAACGATTTGATGTCGTGGAATGCCGACACGACGCGTCTACCATATCGCATGCATAGTGAATATCTTAAGCAGTTATTCTTACATAACGATTTAGCCCGTGGTCACTATGAAGTGCATGGTCATGCGATTGCACTTAATGATATACGCGTTCCTATGTTTGTCGTAGGCACCGTCAAAGACCACGTATCACCGTGGCGCTCGGTATATAAAATTCACGTCTTGACAGATGCACCGATCGAATTTGTACTAGCTTCCGGCGGACATAATGCAGGTATTGTTTCAGAGCCTGGACATGCGCATCGTAGCTACCAATATCTGCCACAAAACATGCGCACCAAGACCTATAGCGACCCAGATGAATGGCAATTTGAAGCGCTGAAGGAACAAGGTTCCTGGTGGACATTCTGGCAGCAATGGTTGAAAAATCACTCCGATGAAAAACAAATCAAAGCTACACAACCATCGGCTGATACAGATTTGGGTGCAGCACCGGGAACCTATATTTTTGAAAAGTAATACGGGCAATAAGTCCATCCAATAATACAATGGGCTTTATTTGGTCATGCGCTCAATGCAGAGCGACAAACCAGATAAAGCCAGAATTCTTTGAAGTACCGACGGCAGTCGAAGCGACTTGAGTAGTTTAGCGTTCAAACGACATTTTTTTCATATCACTCTGAAAGACTTTGACATTGTTACGACCACTCGCTTTGGCACAATACATTGCCAGATCCGCGCTCTTTGCCAGGCTAATCTCATCGTGTCCATGCTCTGGATAAACCGCAACACCAATGCTGGCTGACAGTTGATGGATATCCCCCGAAACATTAAAAGCGATGCTCAACGCGTTGCATATTTTGGTCGCGACCGCTTCTGCATTTTCGTGATCACCAATATCGAGCATCAATCCAATAAACTCATCGCCGCCAATACGGCCAACCGTATCAGCCTCTCTCACACATTCAAGCATTCGTTTTGCTGCTTCTTGCAAAATAGCATCACCGACTGCGTGCCCGAAACGATCGTTAATCGGTTTGAATCGATCCAGATCAATAAACATCAAAGCTAATTTGGTATGATTTCTTCTGGCAAGTGCCAGACCCTGTTCTACGCGTTCAAAAAACAATATCCTGTTCGGCAAATTGGTCAGACCATCGTGATGAGCCATATGTACCAATCGGTCGCTCGTGTGCTTACGCTCAGTGATGTCAAGCTTGACAGCGATGTAGTGGGCAAGTTTCCCATTTTCATCATTGACTGGAGAAATATGCGCCTCTTCCCAATACACCTCACCCGACTTACGGCGGTTGATTAATTCGCCTTTCCATAATTTACCTTGCGACAAATGCGCCCACATGTCTTGATACGTTTCCACTCTGGTTAAACCAGATTGCAAAATTCTGGGCGTTTTTCCATAGGCATCATCTGCCGAATATCCTGTCTCTTTTGTAAATTGAGAGTTCACATATTGAATCCGGGTGTCAGATCCGGTAATAATCACTGAGGTCGGGCTATGCTCTATCGCCATCGAAAGTAATTTCAGTTTAAGTGCACCGGCTCTCAGTTCATCCAGACTCTGTGCCAGGCGACGATTAACACGTAAGATATAAAATGTAATTACTCCAGCAACACATGCAAACAACAATGTAACGGTGATGATGCTATAGATTAATTTAAAATTGATTGCTGGATTGGGCTCGTACAATAAATTATCCAAAGGAAAATTTTTGGGAAGCATCCCCAAATCTGCATATGTATCCGCAATGTGTCGCCAGCGTCCTGGATTCATATAGCCAGTTGCTAAGAGATCACTGCGCATCAATTCGGATATTTTATCGGCTTCAAAACGTAGAAACTCCCGCGTATTGGGCCTATTTTTATTTGGATATTTTTTCAGGATCAGATCAATGATTTCATCCTGGTGGGTAATAGCGTAATCCCAACCGCGCAGACTAGCATCTCTGAACGCTTTAACACGTTCCGGATGTTGGTTAATTTCAGCCTCAGAAGTGAACAAGTTATCGCCATAAAAATCTATTCCATCAGAGCGTGGCGTAAATGCTTGATAATCAAATTTTGCTTGATCAAGATAGTAGGGTTCACTGAATGAATAAGCGGACATGGCATCCGTTAAGCCATCAACCAAATCCTGCACATCAAAGCTATGCTTTTGTAAGCTAATGCTGTTTAAAGGGATGCCTTCGGCTTTCAGATAGGCGACAAGTTCTTCGGATTGCGGCTCTAACATCAGCCGTTTGCCTTTAAGATCGTGCACGCTTTGGGCAGGCAGGCCATTTCGAATTACGATAATCTGCGGTGAATGTTGAAAGATGACAGCTAGAACGACCGCAGGCTGACCGGCCTTTCTCTCCAAAATCAGGCTACTGGTTCCAACGCCAAAATTAGCATGACCACGCAAGACTTCATTATTGACGTCAAGGGAGGGATCAGCTTCGCGAATATCGACGTCCAGACCTGCCTGTTGGTAAAAACCTTTTTCTTTGGCGGCATAATAACCAGCAAACTGAAATTCATGGGTCCACTTGAGTTGCAAACTGACTTTTTCAAGTGCATAGACGGAAGGAGTAAAGCAGGGGCAAAGCTGTATGAGCAACAGCGAGAGACTCAATAAACATTTCAACAGTTTCATGGTCTATTCACCATTTGAATGCAACATGTAAGTTGACGGCTCGCCCCGCAAATAGTAGCGCAAACAATGCTGGTCTGAGATATTTCTATTATTTAAAATAGTCAAAAATTGCGCGAATCCAGAACCAGGCAACAACAGCCACGATATGGTTTATTGTAACTGAAACGCGATAGCAATTCGCTACCTTTACGAAGTTTCACATTTGCAATCGCTTACGAATTCTGCTTAATGCTTCGGGTGTTACACCGAGGTATTGTGCAATGTCTTTCAACTGTATTCGTGAGGCAATATTTGGGTAGGATTTTAGAAATGACTTGTATCGCTCGTCAGGCGCCATCGTCAGTAACTCGCGTTCACGCAACTCTTTTCTGACGATATGCCATTCCAATAGTTGCCGTATAGCTTTTTGCCACGCAGGATGTTGATCGGTAAGCATTCTCATCGACTCAGAATCAAATTGCTCTATTTCACTATCCTCTAACGCGGTTGCAAAATAATCGGTTTTGAGACCAGCAATCAGCACATTAGGGCAAGCAAAAAAATCGCCTTCACCAATGAAAGACTTAATCCATTCCTGTCCGTTCTCACTGAGATATGTCAGTTTAACGATACCACTACGGACAACATAAATGTAGGGTTGCCATTCACCAGCCGAAAAAACATCCTGACCTTTAGCGAAGTGATGCAACTGATAAGACGCATGTAAGACATCCCAATCAGGTAAGCTCTCGCCAGCGGCACGTTCCATTAAAACACGGGTTTGCTGCATCATTTTCGGCAATTTCAATGGCAAACGTTGACATTAGCCAACAGAGGTTTAAGAGCTTGCCAAACCAGATCTGGATTCAGTTTTTGCATACAATCATGATGCGCCAAAGGACATTCGCGCTGTTTGCACGGTGAACAAGGCAGGCGCAAAGAAAACGAATGGGCAATATCAGAAAATGGTGGCGCGTGGTCAGGATCAGTAGAACCATAGATTGCCATCACAGGACGGTTCAATGCAGAAGCGATGTGCAATAATCCAGAATCATTGCTCACTACCGCAAGCGATGATGACATCAAGGCGACAGCCTGATCAAGACGAGTTTTACCAGCCAGTTGATACACTTGCGGTGACAAAGCCTGGATTTCCTCGCACACCGATGCATCTTTGGGGGAGCCTAATAAGGCAATCTGTATTTCTGGGTGATGTTGCAAAATCGTGTTTGCTAACGCAGCGAAGTGACTCGCCGGCCAGCGTTTAGCATTCCCAAATTCGGCACCGGGCGCAAAGCAGATCAGCGGCTGGGCAGCGGATAATCCCACCTGATTCAATGCCGCATGCTTTTGTTCATCCCGCACCGACAGACATGGCTTGGGAACATGTGCTGGCACTTGCGGTGAAGGAGCACATGCCAGTGCAGCATAGAAAGGCACCATCGGCCGTGATTTAGTTTTGTCGTCAAAATGCATGACGTTAATCAAACCATAGCGACTCTCGCCCTTATAACCAACCCGTTTTTTTATTCCTGCCATCCATGGCAGCAATGCGAATTTAAGGGTGTTTGGCAATATATACGCAGCCGCATACCCACGTTGACGTAGCATCCGCGCATAGCGCCAGCGTTCGCGCAATTGCAAAGCGCCATGTTTGAATGGTGTCTCAAGTATAGTGTCAACTTCTGCCATCGCTTTTAAAACAGGCGCGACTGAAGTCGGTGCCAACACGTCAATCGCGTGATCCGGATATTGCAGTTTTAAAAGTTGCAGAAGTGGCTGCGCCATCACCATATCACCAATCCAATTCGGACTAATTATCAGCAGGCGTTTTGTCTTTGCCAGCCCTGAATCGGCATGCAAACTCATCGTGGGCTACGTCCCATCAAGAAAAATTCTTCATTCGGGCGCATTGATATCACGTTTGCCATACGATTCGACAGACCAAAAAATGCCGTGATGGCAGCGATATCCCAAATATCTTCATCATCAAAACTATACTGGCGTAAGACTTCATAATCACGATCACCAACAGCTTGTGAGTCCAGACAGACTTTGATCGCAAAATCCAACATTGCCTTTTCGCGCGGCGTAATATCGGCCTTCAAATGATTGACGGCAACCTGATCTGCGACCAGGGCATTTTTGGAATAAATACGCAAAATCGCGCCATGGGCGACGACACAATACAAACAATTATTCTTTGCACTGGTCGCGGTAACAATCATTTCACGATCAGCTTTGCTCAGATTTCCAGTTTTTTTAAGCATCAACGCGTCGTGATAAGCAAAGAACGCACGAAACTCATCGGGCCAGTATGCAAGCGTTAAAAAAAAGTTAGGAACAAATCCGGCTTTTTCCTGTACGGCGAGGATTTTTTCGCGAATATCGTCCGGCAATGCTGATAATTCCGGCACCGGAAAACGGGAAATTGGCATGGTCATGTTTCAATATCTCCTCATTGCATATTTCTGATAATCTGGCCGACGTTTATTCCGCAAACTGCATACGGTATAAATTCGCATAGACACCTTCTTTTTGTAATAACTCAGCGTGGCTGCCCATCTCAACAATCTCGCCACCGACCAGCACTGCAATGCGATTTGCGCGCTCTATGGTAGACAAGCGATGTGCAATGACTAATGTAGTACGACCTTCCATCAAACCATCCAGGGCCTCTTGCACTGCACGTTCAGATTCGCTATCGAGCGCAGAGGTCGCCTCATCCAAAATCAGAATAGGGGCGTCTTTGTAAATCGCACGGGCTATGGCTAAACGCTGACGCTGACCGCCTGATAAACGCATACCATTATCACCAATCATGGTATTCAAACCCTCTGGCAAATCACGCACCACGTCACTCAGATGCGCTGCGCGAACCGCATCATCAATCCTTTGTTGATCAGGGGCTGAATCACCATAAGCAATATTGGCGGCAACGGTATCATCAAACAAGACCACGTTCTGGCTCACCATCGCAATTTGCTGACGCAAGCTAGATAATGAAATATCCTTCAATGAAAGACCATCAAGCAAAATATCGCCCGCAACTGGCGAATAAAAACGAGGGACCAGATTGACCAGGGAGGTTTTACCACCGCCAGACATACCGACCAAAGCGATGGTCTCGCCAGGCTGTATGCTGAGGTTGATATCCCTCAATGCCTCCTGCTCTTGTTCCGGGTAAGAAAAGCTGGTGTGTATGAATTCGAGCTGGCCTTGCGCTCTGGTTGCAAGCGTTTGACCACCGCCGGTCTCTGCATCGGTGTCAATCAAAGCAAACACAGATTCCGATGCAGCCATGCCGCGTTGCATAGGCCCATTCAAATCAGCGAGACGTTTTAATGGTGTCAACAATAACATCATCAAACTGACGAATTCAACAAAGTGCCCTACTGTCGTCGCATTTTTTGTCGCTTGAGATACAGCCACCATAATCACGACTGCCACTGCAAATGCGGCGGCCAATTGCGTTAGTGGCGTCGTCGATGCAACAGCCACAGTGGTGCGCATTGCATAACCACGTAGTTTTTCATTCTTTGCCTCAAAACGATCCTGCTCGTATTTTTGTCCACCAAAAATCCGGATCACCTGACTAGCTCGTGTGGCCTCTTCGATAATCTGGGTTAATTCATTATTTACGCTCAACTGATTTTGATTCAGGCGGCGCAAGCGCTTGCTGACGCCACGCACCAGGTATGCCATCACTGGCATCAAAATCAAGGCGATGATCGTCAATTGCCAGTCGCGCCACAACAAAGCGGCCAATAAAACGAAGACCGTTAATGAATCTCGAAACAAGGTCGTCATTGATACTTTGAGCATCTCAACGATTTGCTGCGTTTCAAACATAATCGTATTGATGATGCGACCACTCGATTCAGAATGATAAAAACTGATAGGCACATTCAAAATACGATCAAATACTTTTGCCCGCAATTGGTTTTGTAACTTGGTCGAGATCCAGCTCATGATATAGCTGGTGGTAAAAGTACATAAACCTCGCATCAAAAAAATGCCGATAATTGCAACCGGCACCATCCACAAAGCGAGATGCGTTTGTCCACCTTTAAAGCCGTGATCCAGAATATATCCTAGTACTTTAGGAAACATCACTTCTGTCAAAGCAGTGCCAAGCATGGTCGCGAACGCCCACCAAATTCTGGTGCGATACGGTTGCACGTCATCCCATAAGCGACGGAATACGGCAATGGTTTCTTTATTAACTAATCTCATAGATCCAAAAGAAAAATCCTACATCTGCTGCCGTTGGTAACAGCAGAAGAACAATATGCGTCAATGTATTACGCAAAAAAAAAGAGCTTGCGATGAAGGGTCGCTTGCGCGACATCTGTTAACATCTGTTAGCTAGGTCGACGAACTCCAGTCAACGGTATCGCAAGCAAAATCATAAAAGCCATACCAAACACGCCATCTCTTAAAATCGCATTAAACATACCGCCCAGCATCATCGCGGATGTCAGCATTGCCAGTAACATGGCGCGATTACGAATCGATATCTCGGCGCTTTTTGACATACGATACGCTATATGCAATTGCACAATCCAGATGCCGATCAATGCAAACAAACCAGCGACACCTAACTCAGTGGCATACAATAAATAATCATTATGTGGTGTCGTCATAGTATTGCTGCTTAATCCTTGCGACCGTTTTTGGTAATTCGGCATCCAGGACGCGATGCCATGGCCAGTCCATGGTTGTTCAGCAATCATGCCAAACGTAATTTTGTAAATTTCAAGGCGCATGCCATCGTCACCGATCTTACGTCCTTCAGAAAAATCTCTGACCTGCTGTATCGTGCAAACCGTGCGGATCTTGATGACGTTCCACGGTGCGACGTGCGCATCGTTGATCACGCAAGTCGGCGGAGGCGGCAAATTGGTTGCATATTTCCAGCCTCCATACAAAGACATCACGAACAAAAGTGGCAACGCCAAACTACGCCACGACCAATTGAAATTTCGCATCAGCATCAGCCCGCACATCAGGAAAAACATGAGACTAGCGGAGCGTGTTTTCGATAACAAAACCAAAACAGCAATCACATACAGCAACACTACAATACGCATCCAGCGATGATCTTTGCGTAGACGTAATTCGTGCAACATCCATCCCGCGGCAACCGCCAGCAGCATACCTAACAGAATGGATTTGTTTCCCAGATAGCGTACATAACTGTGGAACAGCGTGTTATCTGGTAATACATTCAAGGCATTAGCAACGAACAAAGTCGATGCCAATATCGCACCACTAAAAAATATCTTCACTGCTTTGCGCTGCCAGTCACCAGAACTCAGACTCAGATAGGGCAATAGAAAAAGATAGGTCTGATAATGTCCAAAACCCGGCCAGAATTCTTGCGCTATTTCTGGCGGTTTATCTTGTGTCAGCCCGATTACTCCACTCACTACCGATAAAAGCAGAATGGGCACCAGCATTGGATTGCTACGCACATTGTCTAATTTATTCCGCCAGTCACCTGAGGTCATCAGTCCTATGTAAAACAGCAAAATACCGGTGTACATAATCCCGATGGGGAAAAACAAAGTAAAAGGCAGGCACATCAAAATGCGTTCAGGCAAAGCGCGACGCCATTCGGGGACGAACGCCGTCATTGTGTCTGGCTTGATCTGATGTGATGTCAATTCAGGGCTCATCGTCATACATTAGTTGTAATCGATAGTGACATTTTTAGGAGACAGCCATTCACCCAGATTTAAACGCAGGTTGTCATCGGGATTCACTCGCCATTGATCTGACAAATACAACTCGGCACTGGCAGTCGCATTTTTATAGTTAATCAATACCGGGCAGCCTTCAGCATTCAGATGCGGTTTCAATAGCTCTTGTAATTTTTTGGTATCGGCTTTATCAGTCAACGTCAGTCGCAAACCTTGCGAAAACTGCACGCGGGCACGGCCAATATCCATGACTTTTTCAGCTGAGATGCGCAATCCACCTGAGAAACGGTCTTCAGATACTTTACCCAAAACCGCTAAAAATTCATCCTCTTTGAGCAAGGATTTGAATTCTTCCATCAATTCGCTGTAGACCGTCACTTCAACTACGGCAGTACTGTCATCCAACGTCACTACCATCAATTTGCCACGCTGCGTCATTTGTGTGCGTAGACCAGTGATGATGCCGCAGATTAAACGCAAATCACGTGAAGGTTCTACCTTTGCCAACGTGGTTTTGATGAATTGGCGCACTTCTGGTGCATAAGAATCGAACAAATGACCTGACAGATAGAAACCGAGTGCAAGCTTTTCTTCCGTCAAACGCTTTTTATCCGACCAATGCGGTACGTCTATGTATTGCGGTGGCGGGATCAGATCATCATCGTCGCCAAACAAACTGACTTGATTCGCGGCTTTATCGGCTTGCTCTGCAGCTTCAATCGCCAGACTTACCGTTGCCAATAAAATCGCACGATCTTTGCCCAGACAATCCATAGCGCCAGCACGGATCAACGATTCGATGGTACGACGATTGACCTGGCGTTTATCAACGCGTTTACAGAAGTCAAACAAATCTTTAAACGGGCCGTCGGCAACGCGTGAAGCAACGATATTTTCAATCGCATTCTGGCCTGAACCTTTAACCGCACCGAGGCCATAACGAATCTGTGTCGATTTTTTACCTGGTTCACCGACTGGCATGAATCGGTAATCGGATTGGTTAATATCTGGCGGCAGCATTTTGAGCTTGCAAATATCAATCGCATCTTCAACCAGAATTTTGACCTTGTCCGTATCATCCATCGCCAGCGACATATTGGCTGCCATAAACGCGGCAGGATGATGAGCTTTCAGATAGGCGGTGTGATACGACAACAAAGCATAGGCAGCAGCATGAGATTTATTAAAGCCATAGCCCGCGAATTTTTCCATCAAATCGAAAATTTCATCGGCTTTTTGCTGCGACAAACCATCTTTGGCGGCACCGTCACGGAAAATCTGGCGATGCTCGGCCATTTCCTCGGCTTTCTTTTTACCCATCGCACGACGCAATAAGTCGGCGCCACCCAATGAGTAGCCACCAACCACCTGCGCCATCTGCATCACCTGCTCTTGATACACCATGATGCCGTAAGTTTCAGACAAAATGCCTTCAGTACGCGGATCGGGGTAATCAAACTTCTCACCGTGCTTACGCTTACAGAAATCAGGAATCAGATCCATAGGACCCGGACGATACAAAGCCACCAGCGCAATAATGTCTTCAAAACGATCTGGACGTGCGTCTTTCAGCATGCCTTGCATGCCGCGACTTTCCAGCTGGAACACCGCAACCGTTTTGGCTTTGGTGAGCAATTCATACGATGCGCGGTCATCCAGTGGCAATTTGGCCAGATCAAAATCAGCCATTGCCGGATCCAGCATTTTAATGTATCGCACGGCTCGATCGAGAATCGTCAGTGTGGTCAAACCCAAAAAGTCGAACTTCACCAGACCGACGGCTTCAACGTCGTCTTTATCATATTGCGACACCACGCCAGAATCACCACCCTGCGTGTACAGCGGGCAAAAATCGGTCAGCTTACCTGGCGCAATCAACACACCACCAGCATGCATACCGATGTTACGGGTAATACCTTCGACTTGCTGCGCCAGATCGAGCAGGGTTTTGACTTCCTCTTCGTTTTCCTGACGTTCAGCCAGCAACGGTTCTTCAACAATTGCCTCAGCAATCGTGACTTGCTTACCTGGTTTAAACGGAATCAGCTTCGATACGCCATCGCAAAACATATAGCCAAAATCTAGTACCCGTCCAACGTCACGGATCGCCCCTTTAGCGGCCATGGTACCGAAGGTCGCAATCTGCGATACCGCATCTTTACCATATCGGTCTTTCACGTATTGAATAACGCGGTCACGACCTTCCTGGCAAAAGTCAATATCAAAGTCGGGCATGGATACCCGCTCTGGATTTAAGAAACGCTCGAACAGCAAGTTGTATTGGAGTGGATCGAGATCAGTAATCAGGAGTGAATACGCCACTAGCGAACCGGCACCTGAACCACGACCAGGTCCGACCGGCACGCCATTACTTTTCGCCCATTGAATAAAGTCTGCCACGATCAGGAAGTAACCGGGGAAACCCATTTTAATAATGGTATCAGTCTCAAACTTCAGACGGGCTTCATAACGTGCGCGCTCTTTTTCGCGCTTTTCCGGATTCGGAAATAAGTGCTCCAACCGGAATTCCAGACCACGTTTCGCTTCATAAACGAGGAAATCGTTGAGCGTCATGCCATCTGGCGTCGGGAAATCTGGTAGCTTCGGTTTACCAAGTTCCAGCGTTAAATTGCAGCGTTTAGCAATTTCAACTGAATTTTGAAGTACGCCTGGCATGTCAGCAAACAATGCCGCCATTTCTTCTTGGGTTTTAAAGCATTGCTGGTCATTAAAACGACGTACACGGCGACCGTTGGCCAGCATATCGCCATCAGAAATACAAACTCGCGCCTCATGCGCGGTGTAATCATCCTTGCTGATAAACTGTACCGGATGCGTCGCCACCACCGGCAACTTGAGCTTATTTGCTAATGCTACCGCTGCACGCACATGATTTTCCATGTTGGGCTGTCCGGCGCGTTGAATTTCGATATAAAAATGATCAGGAAAGATACTATCCCAGCGTTGTGCACTACGCTCTGCCAATTCATGATTGCCATTATCTATCGCCACGCCAACATCACCAAAATGTGCGCCAGATAAGGCGATCAGACCACCGCCGTCACCGTCTTCGTGGATTTTTTGCAACCATTCATAACGAATTTCAGCGCGGCCACGATGCTGATTAGTCAACCATGCGTGTGCAAGCAATTCACATAGTTGCAGATAGCCTTTGCGATTCTTCACCAACAACATCAGACGTGAAGGCTTATCACGGTCAACATCATTGGTAATCCAGGCATCACATCCGGCGATAGGTTTAATCCCTTTGCCGCGCGCCGCTTTGTAAAACTTCACCATCGCGAACAAGTTCGCCAGATCGGTGATCGCCATCGCTGGCTGTTTATCCTTCACTGCCGCCTTAATCACATCGTCAATGCGCACCAATCCATCCACGATCGAATATTCCGAATGGATACGTAAATGAACAAATTGTGGGTCGCGAGGTACTGCAGGGGTAGCAGCTACTGCTTGGTCTCCTGCCGGAGAAATACTCAGTTCTGTAGTCATCCCGCTATTCTACCGTGTCAGGTCGGCGGTTTATAGACTTTACATCATACAAATTCGTGGTTCTTACTTGTGCTGATCTCTCTGCATGAGAGAACATTCACCAATTTAGTTATAAAAATTAAAACATTCAACCGTAATTAGTGGTTTTTTAATCAAATAAATTCCCAATGGCAGAAATTTTGTCGATTTTCTTTACAGACACATTTATGCTTGAAAGAAATGCAGTAAATGCAGCAAATTGGCACATTTAATCAGCGCGATCCTGGATTTTAAGGAAATAATTTTGTTGATTTCACATCACAAAAAAATGATTTATTTGTCAACATCAATGTCAGCCAGACTAAGTGTGTTTACTCTCTTAGTAGCTAGCTGCCAAGCCGTACACGCAGAGAACAAAATTGACGAATCAATTTTTCTTGACGATATTCCCGTCGTTTTAAGCGCCTCTCGCCTGACCCAACCGATCAGCGAAGCCCCAGTTGCGGTTACTGTTTTAGACCGACAAATGATCCGTGATTCTGGTGCATGGGATTTGTCCGAAGTATTCCGACTGGTACCGGGCATGTATGTTGCCTATCACGCGGATCCAAATTTTTACTCTGCTGACAGTACGGTTGCCTACCACGGCATGGTCACCAGTACGACCTCTGATCGTATGCAAGTGCTGATCGACGGCCGCTCAGTCTATTCTGGTTTATTCGGTGGAGTGAACTGGAGTGATCTTCCCATTGTACTGGATGACATAGAACGGATTGAGGTAGTGCGCGGACCAGATTCAGCCAGTTATGGGGCAAATTCGTATCTGGGAGTCATTAATATCATTACACGTCATCCCGCTGAGTCACAGGGTGCATCTGCATCGCTCAGCTATGGAACAAGTAGAGCCGAAGGCGTGTTTCGCTACGGCGGAAAAGCCGGCGATCTGACTTTTCAGATTACTGCCAGTGAGCGTAAAGATAATGGTGAAGATGACAAAATTCACAATCCCACCTCGCAAGACGTTTTCTGGACATTAAATAAATTCGATAACAAAAACATCCAGATTTTCAATTTCAGAGCCGCCTATCAGGCGAGTGCCAATGACACCCTGGAATTACAATTTGGATATAACGGTGGTTCCAGACAAACTGGCGAATACGACAATTTTAAATCGATCACCCGTACCACGAACAATCATTTTGAGATGTTCAACTGGCGTCGTGTGCTGGAAGGCGGCGGAGAATTGACCGTCAAAGCGTTTCATACTGAGGAGCGAATCAATGCGCGCTTAATTGATTCTGACGGCATGCAAAATGGTGATGCTTCATTTAAGCGGGATGATCTGGAAATTCAACATACATTTTCACCTTCTGACACGACGCGCGTCGTCTGGGGTGGCAGCATAAGGCAAGACCTCACCTACGCACCGTATTACCTGGGGGTAGAAGATAATACCTATTTATTCGGTGACTTTAAATATCGCTTAGGAAGATTATTTAGCAACCTGGAATGGCATGTGCGTCCAGATCTGCTGTTGAACGCTGGCGCAATGCTGGAAAACAATTTTTATACCGGCACCGAGTTCACACCTCGTCTGGCACTCAACTGGCATATAACGCCACAGCACACAGTTCGGATCGGGTATTCTCGGGCAACGCGCGCGCCATCTGTGTATGAAAAAGTTTATGAAGAATATTGGCGAGCACCGGACCAATATCCGAATTTACCGGAATTAAAGCCTGAACATGTTAAATCCATTGATCTTGGCTACATAGGAAAAATCGGAAAGATGGATATAGATTTCCGTCTTTTTCATGACGACTATACCGATCTGATCGACGTCAAAAATCATAAGTCTCCACAAAGTGATAATCTGAATGCAGGAAATGCTTTAATGCGCGGTTACGAATTACAAATAAAAGCCCCTCTCTCAGAAAAAACACATGTTACCTACGGCCTATCCGGTGGCAGTGTAAAAAGCGACGATGTCAACGGAGTGATATACAGCGGATCACTTCCCTCTTACAACCACAACTTGATGCTGACCCATCAATTTAATGAAGAATGGCGTGGTAGTCTGATTGCCTATCAGATTGCTAAAACGAAACTCAATCAAACCGATTACAACCCATCCTTGGGACGTGGCTACTACATTGATGGGAATAAGCGCTTTGACGGAAAAATTTCACGCCGTTTTTTACTCGCTGGACGTCAGACTGAAGTAGCTCTGATCATCCAGAACATTGCTAACGCCCATTATTTTGAATACCGTCACGATAATGAGGTCCCAGGTCGATTGGCACGCATTAACCTCAAAACGGATTTCTGACGCATGCAATGGTTGTGCTTGAATCTCCGTAAGCCTTCATCATCTTTTAAGGTGTTGAAGAACATTGCTTTTATAATTTTGTTCGGATTTTCCGGCACAAGTTACGCCTTGGATGGCGTCACCATCTTATTGAGTGAAGAAGGCGGTGCTTACTCGGAATTTGCAATTGGTTTGAGTAACTTATTGACTCAATCGGGTGCAAACCATCCTGTCATTAAAATCTTCGACGTCAATAAATTTAGCAACGATGATTTGTCGCGCAGCGCCAACAATCAAATCTTAATTGCGGTTGGCTCATCCGCGATGCTAACAATCGCGCAAAAACCTCCAGCCATGCCCGTGCTGAATGTACTGGTACCGCAGAGTAGCTTTGTCAAGGCGATTAAACAAAATAGCCGGATTCAAGATAGCCGTAGATTTTCAGCCGTGTTTTTCGATCAATCCTGGTCAAGACAATTGGGATTAATACAGGTCAGCATGCCAAATCACCCTCGTGTCGGCATATTACTTGGTAAAGAATCGACTGAATTAATACCTCAATTACAAAATGCCGCGAAAACATTAGATATCAGCCTCAATATTGAGACCGTTTCTGAAGATGCCGAATTACTGAATGCTTTACGCAAATTACTGACGATTAGTGATGCCATGCTGGCAGTGCCTGATGCACGTATTTATAACCGAAATAATATCTCCAGCATTTTACTCACCAGTTACCGGCAACAAATCCCACTGTTTGGTTTTTCTGCACCTTATGTTAAAGCGGGTGCGCTGGCATCCATTTACAGTCTACCAAGTCAGATCAGCCAACAAGTTGCAGAAATCATCGCCAACCTGCCTGCGAACGGCAATCTCCCACCGCCACAGTTTCCTAAGTATTTTTCTATTACTACCAATTCACAGGTTGCCCGCTCTCTTAACATAGAAATCGCGCCAGAACCTGAATTGCAGTACAAACTTAAACATCTTACGGAGCACGCCCAATGAAACAATGGCAGCTCTCTCAACGGATACTGTTTCTGGCCCTGGCACCAGTGTGGGCCATCACGATTTTGTTGACCCTGATGGTAGTGATTGTGGGTATGACCGAAATTGACGGCGCATTAAAAGAACGTGGCGCTCTCATCGCGAGACATCTGAGTAGCGCCTGTGAATATGGCGCGTTTTCAGGTAATCGGGAGGTATTGACGGCACTGACTCAGGCGACCATGAAAGAAGAAGACGCTCAGGCGGTCATCGTCACTGATGCCCTTAACCATGTGTTGGCAGCAAGTGGCAAGCCAGAAAATATCGACGCGACCTATCCGGGAGCCGCCTTGCAAGGAAAAATCCTTAAAGGCAAACACAGCAGCTTCATTTTTGGCATGCCGATTTACCAGGGAACACTCGCCGCAGATAACTTTGATTTGATAGATCGCCCACAGAATGAGCCCACGAACAAGACCAAATTGCTCGGCTTTGTTTATCTGGAATTAAGCACCGCATCGAGCAAACAAGAAAAAACTTTGTTTGTATTTATCTGCCTGCTGATTGGCATCGCCGGAACCGCCGGAGCATCCATCCTCGCGCTGCGTATGAGCCGTGATCTGACCCGACCATTATCACGCTTGATCGATGGTGTTCACAGCATGGCAAAAGGTGAATTTAGCACCCGCATCAAGGCGGATTCCGGAGGTGAATTACAAGATCTCGAAGAAGGCTTTAATCTGATGGCAGCAGAAGTCCAGAACAGCCACGAAAAAATGCTTGAAGTTAACGCCAATCTGGAACACTTGGTTGCTGAGCGCACACGTGAATTAGAGTTAAAAAACCTAGATCTGGAATATCTTTCCAATACCGATAGACTTACCGGTTTATACAACCGCTTTAAGTTAGAAACCATCCTGGAAGAAGAACACCAACGCTGTCAACGCTATGGCAGTAGCTTCTCTATTGCCATTATTGATGTGGATAAATTCAAGAGTGTTAACGATACCTATGGCCACTCAGTCGGCGATCAGGTGCTGGTGAGCATAGGCATCATCTTGCAAGAAAACATCCGCAGCATCGATGCCGCAGGCCGCTGGGGCGGTGAAGAGTTTCTGGTGATCTTCCGCGAGACCTCAATACAGGCGTCTATAGTCATCGCTGAAAAATTACGCGAAACCATTGCCAACCATAACTTCCATATGATAAGCACACTCACCGCCAGTTTTGGCGTGACCGAATACCGTCACCCAGACAGTATTTTAGAAATGATGATACGCGCCGATGCTGCACTCTATGAGGCAAAACACAAAGGCCGTAACCGGGTTGAATACAAAGAGCATTAAACATCTCGCACATTTCCACACCAAATATGCTAGCGCGGTTCATGGCGACTAGTACTAGGATGGGGTGGTAGTTTTTTAGGTGGCAAAACCACGCCTTTGGCGGCGTTGATGTCCATACTTACGGTAAAGGCTTACGCCATGTCCACGTAAGGAGCTTATTATCTTCGTCAAATCCCGGTAAGCCTTGACCAAAGCCGGTGACGGTTTGCCACTGTGTAAACTGTCTCCAACGACCGTGATAGGTCGCTAATGTTTCTGCCATGCTGTCGATTCTGCTGGCTTCCCAGATGCCATCTTTGGGGCAGATATCACCAACCTTGACCTTCAGCTCTGGTTTGATGAGGGCTTTGATTGGCGGGTCTTGGTAGTTGGTGTCGATCTGGTAGCCTTTGGCGCGTGCTTCGGCTTCTTCTTTAGTGCGCGATTCATGTGCTTCTTTTATACGTTCCGACCACAACGCCTTCCAGTTATCACGTTCTTCTTCGAGAAAATGACTACGCACCTCGTCTTCTTCGCTGTGTAATTCCATGGTCATAAAATACGCACCGGGTTGAAGTGGATTTAAGCGATTGTCATCTCTATACATGACTATTCGCATATAGACCCCATCGGCTTCTAAATTCCAACCTGCGCCATCTTCTAACGCCATCCACTCCTCAAATGTCGGTATATAACGTACATCTATGTTGATATTATGTAGCGAGCTGCGCCCCATAATTCGTGCAGCGTCCCGGTAATAGAATTGCCGCCAGCCTTTCTCTTGTAGCATTTTTAGGAGAGCAATGAATTTTTGACGTGCTTCATCATGGGGTATGAGTTCTGGCGCAGTAAGTCCAAAACTAATGTCCCAGTGATAAATTCCAGCGTTCATTCTTTCTACATCTTCCGTTCCCATGATAATTAGCACGGCACCAACTCTAAAAGTATGCATGCCGTGTTCAAACGTTACTTCACCCGCTTCTGCACCATGTGCAGTTAAATCAACGTCATAAAAATTTAATCCCGCCGGCTGCCTATCTGGTCTTACTTTCTTTTGTCCTATTCGCTGCGTAAAACTATCGCCGGATTCGCCAAGACGAATAGATATTTTTTGTACCATGTTTACACCCTCTTTCTTCAGGTTACCCAAACCGTGGTCGATTTTCTTAGTACAGCCGGAAACTGCACCGACTAGTAGTAGGCCTAATAATAGTTTTTTAAAGATATGCCACATAAAATTAACAGACATTAAAGTGGCATCGTCGGGGTTACTATCTGGTCATCTTGATGACTTACCCACGATGCGATTGTTTGTAATTGATGTTCCATAAAATATTTTTTTGTTTGCATTAACCCATGAAATTTTTTTGCAGCTAAGTCAATCCATATCATTCGGCTTTTAAAATCTTCAAGCATGGTATCTCGGGGCGCCACCGATTCCAATTCTGGATCATCGGTATCACACGACGATGCAAACACCAGCTTGAGCGCAGGTGACGCCCAGTTCACCCATGTTGAACGTTGTTGCTGTATCCACCATTTAAAATCTTCATCGTCGTAGATCAGCGGCTGTAAAATCTTACCTTGCTCATGCTTGGCAATACTCAAAAGATGTTTCAATTGCGCCGAAGGGCGTTGAGGATTACGCAATGCCATTTGTTCGATTTCTCGTACCTTATCAAAACCCTCTTCAAGCAATTCATTCCACTTAAAATTATTCATTTTTTGTAGCGCCTCCTTTGCCCATGGCATGGCTTTGATGGAGTCTAAAATAGGCGGCACAAAATTATCTCCGCTACGTGTGGCCTTGCACATGTCGAAACTTTTAGAAGAAAGGCTATGCGCCCAATGCCATGGTGCGATCTCATAAAACAACCACATATTTCCTTTACCTAATCCTTGTAAAACGGTGCCGATTGTTTTGACTCGTGGATCTTCAATCGAACAAGCCACTGTCTTACTGGCGAATGCTGCTAATGCTGCCCAGTAGTAGCGTCCTTTTTTAGCCGGATTACCATGTTCTTCGGTCTCTAAATAAAACCTCGCGTAGGTGGCACTGATGCGTCGGGCACGAACGT
>NZ_JBMPOQ010000014.1:0-102277 GCF_049340505.1 Undibacterium sp. Dicai25W
GTCCAACATAAAACAAACCATGCCAGCATCATCACTATCGTTTTTAGCCGCATCTTGAGTTTGCTTGTGTTTTTAAATTGAAAATGAATCCGCCAATTTAAACAACACATTGTGAATTTAGTTTAAAAAATGCCGAATCAGATATAGCTCCACCCAAAAGTTGATTTAATGTCGTCCCTGACACATATAAATCAAAATGACGTCTTGTTTAGCCTTTTTACATTCGTTTTGTGATGTTTTTACCAGACCGGAGTTAGAAATGACCATAGCAAAAAGACTTTATCTGCTTGTTTTATTCGCTGCTGCCGCGATGGTTACCCTGGCTAGTTTGGGTGTCTACCAAATTTATCGCGTATATGATGCCGCAGATTATGCCAACATAAACACTGTCCCAAGTTTGCGGGAATTAGCGCTTATATCCGATGCGATAGCAAACATTCGGGTTAAAACCTGGCAAGCATTGGCATCGACTGATCCTGAGGCAAAGAAATCGGTACGGGCAGGTATTACTGCAGAAAAGACCGTCGTCGAAAGTTCGCTGAATAAATATGAAAAAGAAGATATCGCTGACGATAAAGATAAAGGCCTGTTGGCGGAGGATAGGTCATCAATCGCCGCTTATTATGCGATAAGTGAAAAGGTACTCAATGCAGATGCAGAAGGTAAGCACGAGGAAGCTCTGCAAGAGATGCTTAGCAAACAAGACGTCATCAAAAAAATGAGTACTGACTTGCTGGCGCACCGTGAATACAACATCAAACTCGGATCCGATGGTGCTGATGAGGCGAAGAAAATTTTAAGCTCCGCAGTGTGGTTGGCAAGTATTATTGGTGTTATCGGCATCCTAGCTGTTGCCTTTATGGGATTGAGTTTAGTAAGAAAATTGGTTAATTCTCTGAATCAAGCAATCGTGGTTGCCAAAGGCGTCGCCGCTGGTGATTTAACGCAAAAAATTGATGCTAGCGGTAGTGACGAAGTAGCACAGCTCCTTGGTGCGATCAAAGAAATGTCGGATAGTTTGGAAAGAATTTGTACCCAGATACGACAAGGTACAGACGCGATTGCGGTCGCATCAACAGAAATTGCGACGGGTAATATGGATTTATCGTCCCGTACCGAACAACAAGCAGGTGCGCTGGAAGAAACAGCGTCGTCGATGGAAGAATTGACCAGCACCGTAAGACAAAACTCAGATAATGCACGTCAGGCCAATACACTGGCGAGTACCGCGTCCACCGTAGCTGTGGATGGTGGGGCCGTAGTTTCACAAGTAGTTGAAACAATGGCGGCGATCAATGAATCTTCCAGAAAAATCGTCGACATTATCAGTGTGATTGATGGTATCGCATTTCAAACAAATATCCTGGCGTTAAATGCTGCGGTGGAAGCCGCCAGAGCCGGTGAACAAGGCCGTGGATTTGCCGTGGTTGCAGCCGAGGTCAGAAATCTGGCGCAACGTTCCGCATCTGCGGCGAAAGAAATTAAAACGCTGATTGATAACTCAGTGGAGAAGGTTGATTCAGGCACCAGGCTGGTTGATCAGGCTGGCGCAGCAATGACTAATATCGTTAGCAGTATTCAGAAAGTCAGTGCTGTTGTCAGTGAAATTAGTAATGCCAGTCATGAGCAAAGTTCTGGCATCGACCAGATCAATCAGGCGGTAATACACATGGACGAAAGTACGCAGCAAAATGCGGCATTGGTTGAACAGGCAGCGGCCGCTGCATCCTCATTGCAAGATCAGGCAAATAAATTGACGCAGGTTGTATCGGTGTTTAAATTAAATAGCTCAGGTGGTGGGGGAAGTTTGCATCAGCGTCATCATACGGCTAGTTCACAGATGGCGACGAGTGTAGAATCTACAACAGCTGCCAAACCTGCACCTAAACCTGCACCTAGGCCAGCTCCGAAAGCCCGTCCAGCAGCACCAGCACTGAGTACAACAACATCAACGAAGTCAACTAAAGCTGAAGCAGATGATTGGGAAGAGTTTTAACAACTACCAACAAACATTTTATATTAGACATGAAAAGGTACCGTTCGGTACCTTTTTTGTTATCTGACAAGATGGGAATGAATCCACTGTTTATTCTTCGAGCGTTCGTGGGACAAAGAGATAAGACACAACTATTGAGTTGCATCAAAGTTAGACAAGCTGAGCGGAGTAATCTGAGTATCATATTTATAAGCTATTTATCCCTGCTATCTGATACGGAAGCGCAGGTAACACCAATTTATCCATGAAGTGTTCAGTGAGAAAATATGAGCCTAAATAACGAACAACATGTTGCTTTGAAATCGAAATTAGATTTGATGAAGCAAGAGATTCAGACGGAACTCAGGCAGCATAATCCCGATCTTTTACGCCATGACAGCGGTGAAGGTGATGGTGCGATTAATGACGTATTAAATCACGATGCGATGTCAAAATATTTGCATCAACATGCTGAATGGCAATCCTTGCAAAGAGCACAAGCGCGCCTGAGTGAGAATATTGCAGATATTTGTCGCGAATGTGGTGCAACGATACCTTACGCCAGACTAGAGGCAGAACCTACCGCTGAACGTTGCATCAAATGTCAGTCTGCGCTGGAGGCAGATGATCAGCGCCTGCATATCCACTCGCATTCCAGCATGTAAATGGGTGTTCATTCGCAAAAAGACATTATCTAAAATTAACACTAAAAGTTTCTGAAGATTTTCTCAGACATCGACATTTTTTAATATGTATTGAAAATATATGTTAAAAAATGTATGATGATTTCAGTACTTTAAGTGTGATGTGAATTGAATGACAGATTTGCAAATTGTAATGCGCGCTTAAAGATGTATTTAAAATATATTTAATAAGGTTTGATATGTTGGATTCTACAACCCGTGAATTAATTAAATCGACGGTGCCAGTTTTAACGCAGCATGGTGTCACGCTGACACGGCATTTTTACGCACGGATGTTTGCTCATAATCCGGAATTGAAACCAATGTTTAATCAGACCAGTCAGCAAGCAGGGCGTCAACAACAGGCATTGGCAATGGCGGTGTTGGCGTATGCTGAGCACATCGATAACCCAGAGGTTTTACAACCAGTGTTAACTCTGGTGGCTAACAAGCATGTTAGCCTGGGGATTCGTGCCGAACACTATCCGATTGTCGGCAAACATTTACTAGCTTCGATACAAGAGGTGTTGGGTGATGCTGCGAGTGATGCTTTAATTGATGCATGGGCCGCGGCGTACGGACAGTTGGCCGATATTCTGATTGCTCACGAAAATCGCATTTATCAACAGGCAGCAAATCAGGACGCTGGTTGGAGCGGTTGGCGTAGTTTCAGAGTAGAAAAAACAGTAATAGAAAGTGATGAAATCAAATCGTTTTATCTTACGCCTGCAGATGGGGGGCAAGTGCCACTTTATCGTCCAGGACAATACATTTCGGTCAAAGTGCACATCCCGACAATGGGGATCAGTCAGGCAAGGCAATACAGCTTATCAGGCGCACCGGGTAAATCATTTTTACGCATTTCTGTCAAACGTGAGCAAGGACATGCAGTAAATCCAGACGGTTTGGTCTCGAATGTATTGCACGATCAACTAGAGATTGGCAGTTTGATTGAGCTTGCACCACCGATGGGCGATTATTTTTTGCATGAAGATCGCAGTACCCCTGTTGTATTGATCAGTGCTGGCGTTGGCATCACACCTAAATTAGCGATGCTAGAACATCTCATTGAGACGAATTCAACACGCTCCGTATCGTTTATTCATGCATGCCGCCATGGGGGAGTGCACGCATTTAAGCAGCATATCAAACAATTGTCGGCGCAGCACCCTTACGTGAAACACGTGGTTTTCTATGAAACGCCACGCGAACAAGATGTGGTTGATCATGATTATCAGTACGCTGGACGGTTGCATCTGGAGCAAATAACCCCCTTGGTTGCGCAGCCTCATGCCGATTATTATGTTTGCGGGCCGGTTCCTTTTATGCAAGAGCAAATTAACAAACTGAAAAAGCTTGGTGTGGATGCTGGAAAAATTCATGCAGAAGCTTTTGGTAGTGGCGGTGTTGCTGCATAATTGCATCGCCAGCTCATTGGCGAGTCTGTAATTGCTGACTCGCCTTTCAATCAATACCAAAGAGAACTCATGCAACTTACACACTTTACCGACTTAGGTCTGCGCGTTTTGATTTACCTGACCTTCCCTGATCGTACAGAGCCGGTGACGATCTCTGAGATTGCATCGCAGTTTGATATCTCACGCAACCATCTCGTTAAAGTAGTCCATTTCCTAGCTCAACAACAATGGATAGTCACGACGCGCGGTAAAGGTGGCGGTATGGCTTTGGCTCAGCCTATCGATAAATATAAACTAGGCCAATTAATTTCCACCTTGGAAGGCCATACAGAGTTAATCGATTGCGCCAAACCTGCATGTGGTTTGAAGGGGAATTGCCAACTCAAACATATCCTCGACCGCGCCCATAAAGTTTTCTATGAAGCACTAGATGCTTACACGCTCAAAGATGCCGTTGCAACACCAACGCGCGAGGCAATTATTAGTTTGCATCAGTTGCGATTGAGTCGCTAAAAAAGAGTGGTGAAATAGATCAAATTATTAAGCGAAATATCAACTGACAATATTGCGCTTTAAATAAAAACTGCACCGCGCACGGTGCAGTATTTTGAGCACATCAATACGTATTTTTACGCACTAATTCCAACCACAATCAGCGCATAAATAATTAATGAAATCAAAGCAATAAACAAGAGTGCGATGGTTCGCCAGAATGCTTCGAATTTTGTCAGTGCATAGCTGCCACGCAATTGTGCAAACATATGTACGGGGGGCACCACCATCGTGAAAAATGCTGCGACACCACTCAGATTACATTTGCTCAGAATAGCGACAAACATAATCAGTATCGTCATAAAAGACAGCGAAAATAAAGAAAATACGGCGTGATCAAACATGACATATCGACGTTTGAAAATGAACATTAACCATAAAAATGGCAATGAAATTGGCATCAATAAAAACGCAAATTTAGATGCCGCACTTTTCATTTTATAGAGTGTCAATTCCGGATTTTGTGCCGCATGTTTCAATGTCTCCTTTATCCATGGAGTTGAAGAGCTGACGTTTTCGTCATCCAGTGCCAAATCGAATCCTTTGTTGACATCACCAGAAAAGTCAATCGTACCGCTTAGTTTGCTCTTTTTATCTTTGCTAACGTTAGGCTCAGGATTTTTTTCTGGTAATTGGCCTATCGCCTTCAAGGATACTTCGAGGGTTGCAATTTCAATTTTCGTGTCATTGATTTCTTGATTGATACTTTCAATTTTCTGATCGCCTTTTGCTAATTTTTCTCGCTCTGCAGTCAATGATTGTAGTTTAATTTTTGCTGCGTCCAGATCTTTACTGATGCTTGCATTCGTTTCGGCCTTTCCTCCACTATTGTCCACATCGTAATGACTGCTGGTCAAAGAAAATACAAAGAACATCAGAAAAATCAAAAACAAAAACAGTGCCAGTGGTGACACATAACGTGTTCGCTGACCAGCAATATAATTGCGCGTTAGTTTGCCCGGAGTAAAAATCAGGGCAGGAATTGTGCGCCAGGCTTTTGTTTCAAAGTGAAAGATGCCATGCAACAGTTCTTCAAACATATGCAAAAGCGAACGATGAATATGCGCTGATTGTCCGCATGCATGGCAGTACGCTCCGGTCAGCGGTGTCTCACAATTGGCGCAAATGCCGTGTTCTTCAGGTGCATAATGCGGGTCGCGACCTTCACCTGTTATTTCATCGACGACAACTGCTTGCGCCAGCGCATCTGCTCCGATACCTGCATCGACATTCATATTCTTATCCAAAAAAAATGGTGTCTGGATTGTGCCTGATACTGCTTTACTTCTCAAGGCGTTGCGCACATAGCATTAAAAAATGTCGTTTGTTGGGAAGTGTATTGTGCTTAGGCGCTGCCTTTACTGACGCTTTCACCATCTTCCGGGCGCAAGCTCCAGAATGTTATAGAGGAAAATAAAGTCATGATACCCAGCGTTAAGAAAGCATGATGCAGCGCAGAAGTCACCGCGACTTTGTCAGATTGTGGCAATCCACTCAGGTACCATGCCGTTACCAACGAACCGCACGCCAGCCCGAAGCTCATCGACATTTGCTGCAAAGTACTGGCAATGGTGCTCGCCATGCTGGTGTCGGCGGGTTTAATATCGGCGTACGCCATGGAATTCATGCTGGTAAATTGCAAGGAATTAAAGAACCCCTGCGTTAAGCTAAGCAAGACGATCATGTACCAAGGCGTACCGGGCGTAATGACTGAGAATGTGCAGATCGTTACGCCTATCATCAGTGTATTCAGAATTAACACCTTGCGATAGCCAAAGCGTCTTAGCACACCGCTGGCAATCAGTTTCATGAACATCGCCGCAGCCGCGGCCGGCATCATCAACAAACCAGACTGCCAGGCGGGCAGATTCAGCCCTAATTGATATAGCAGAGGCAGTAAAAATGGCAGCCCCCCAAGCCCCAGACGTGTAATAAAGCCACCAACCACTGAGACCCTGAAAGTACGGACATCAAATAATTGAAGTCTGAGTAATGGCGTTGCCGTGTGTTGTGAATGCCAGCCGTACCATGCCAGCAAACTCAAAGCCAGTGTAAACAGGCCAAAGGTCATAGGAGCAGAGATCGAGTGCTCGCCAAAAATTTCTAACAACCATGATAATAAGGCAGCTCCGGTACCAAATAACACCAAGCCTTTCACATCCAGTGGTCTTGATTCTTCTCCGTAGTAATCTGGCATGTGCCGATGGATCAGATATTGTGCTGCCAGACCAACAGGAATATTGACAAAGAAAATTACACGCCAGGACAGCCAGTGCACGATTAAGCCACCTACAGTCGGTCCTAGTAGCGGACCTATCAAGGCCGGGATAATCACAAAATTCATTGCTGCCAGCAATTCTGATTTTGGAAAGGTACGTACAATCGTTAGACGACCAACCGGCATCATCATCGCTGCCCCCATCCCTTGCATGATGCGCGCAGCAACCAGCATAGGCAGATTCAAAGACAGACCGCACAATACTGACGAAAGCGTAAAAATGGCAACTGCCAGACTAAATACTTTGCGGGTGCCGAATTTATCAGCAATCCAGCCACTGACTGGTATCCCTACCGCCAGGCTCAGAATGTAACTGGTAACCACTGCCTTTAAACTTAGCGGACTGACCTGTAAACTGTTCGCCATGGCTGGGACGGCGGTATTAATAATCGTTGAATCCAATTGCTCCATGAACAAGGCAATGGCGACGACCCAGGGCAGATATCTTTTGACAGTAGCGGCTTGCTCGATGGCGGCGGGGATAGACATAGATACAGAGGGAAACTATGTAAAGCACGCATGATAACACTGCCGCGGCATGCTTTTCTAAAGTCGATTTAATTTGGTAGGGCAGGAGCAACCCAGCAACCGCGTACGCACGGGGTTGGTGGGTTGCATTCGCCCTAAGAGACTTTCTTTATGTTGATGCGCGTTCTTTTACTTTTTCTGTTTTACGTTGCAAGACAAAAATCGGTTGCGCCCATTCTGTGTCTTTTTTCTTTTTGCTGGTGATTAGCGTCAATTCGGATGGGTCGTAGACGTCGGTATTATGCGTCAATGGTGTCGTCATCAGATATTGCGCGTCGGTATTTTTGAGGAATTCACCCACTAACTGAATATTACGAATATCCAGATGGGCAAATGGTTCGTCAATGAACACAAAACCACCCGAGCCATCTTCTGATTTCAACAAGCCAATCAAGAGTATCAACGACTTCATGACCTGCTGACCACCGGATGCTTCGCCGTCGTTCATGCCGATAGGGCCTTTGCCGTCAAACTTAAAGCGTACATGCAAGCCCGCTTGTGCCAGTTGGATATCATCGTTTTCCAGTTTGACCGGATCGGTATGGACCTCAATACCTGCTAACTCGCCTAGCTGTTTAATGTTTTTGCTATACGATTTGATGGTGAAACGTAAGCGATCCATATACGCAGCGCGCGCATTGACGGTAGCTTCAATCGCGCGGTTGTTCTGGTAGCGGCGTTCATCCGTTTCTGCCTGACGACCTTGTAGGAGAGCGTTTAAACGTGTGTATTGATCAACCACCGTGGAGTCGGTTTCCCAATCATCACGGGCCAGATTATTCGTCAAACTACGGATACGGAGTTCAATCTGATGTACGTTTTCATGTTCGGCAACCAAATCTTTACGATGCGAACTTCGCTTCCAATTCGGTGGCAGGGTATGCCACGTTGAGCGCATCGCACGCAAGGTTTCAAATTGGGCTTTGCGTTCTTCAGCGTGGCGCTTTTCAGACACACGTAACTGGGTTTCAGCATCGGCAATTGCAGCCTTCGCTTGCTCCCATTTTAAATGGGCAATTGAACGTTGTTCGGTTGCAGCTTTGAGTAAAGGTGCGAGTTCGCCCAGGCGACTACCGACTTCGATACGTTGCTGTTTGAGCGGTTGCGTATTGCGGCTTGCTTCTTCAAATTCTGCGTGGCGAGCACTCAGCTCTTTTGCTGCGTCAACACCGGCCAGACGCGCTTTATAAGCGCTGATTTCACCTGCCAGTTTGCTGATATTCATCGTCAGCACGTCTTCTTGCGATTGCAGGCGCGGCAATGATTTGAGTAACGCTTCCAGACGTTGGCTACGACCTGCATTACCAAAGCGATAGCGCGAAGCATCGACAAATAAAGAGCGTCCACCACGGCGTTCAAAATGATAAGCGTCGGGGGTAATCCATTCCTGTGAGCGTGGCAGTTTCATGCCTGCTTCAATCGACGCAACCGTGTCGATGCGTTGTAATTGCTCGATCAGCCAGGCCGGTGCTTGTGCCGTGAAGTTCACAACAGACATCAGGCTGCGATCTTTGACCAAGGGGGCGCTGATACGATCGGGAACGATGAAGTGGCTGTATTTTTGTTTTTCACCGATACGATAAGCGGCAGCTGCGTCGCTCGCTTTGTCGAGCAAAATGACCGACGTATAGCCGCGCAATACGCCTTCAACGGCGCCTTGCCATTGCGGGTCTGTGACCTCGACAATATCCGGCAACATGCAGTGATCAATGTTGGCGTCATTCAAAGCACGGCGCATCTGACGGACATTTTCCGGATCCGGTAAACTCGATTTACCTTGCAGCGCCGCAATCGTATCCATTTCAGCGGTAATGCGTTGGCTCAGGCTATCGCGTTCTGATTTTTGACGCGAAAGTTCGGCTTCTTTTTTCTCTAGCTCGTCAGCGATATTGGCAACATCGGCATCAGCTTCGGCAGCCAGTTTTTGCAACCGGGCTTTTTGCTCCAGCAAACTTTCTTGCGGCTTTAATTTAGCATTGATATGCGAGAGCTTTTCACGCAGCGATGATTCTTCTGCCTCCAGTGCAGCTTCTGCTTGCTTGGCTTCGGATACCTGTTGTGCTTGCTGCGCCAGATGCTGGCGACGCTCGGATAAAGCGTCGTCCTGTGTTTTCAGGAAGCGGCGCGAAGCACGTAAAGACTGGCTGGTCGCGTTGGCTTTTTCCAGGTCTTCGTGATATTGCAGCGTTGGTAAAACCTCTTCTTGCAGATCGCGCTTTTCTTTGCTCAGGCTTTCATACTGGTGGTAATTCGCGACTTTCAGGCGCAAACCTTCGAGGTTGGCTTTTGCGCCTTCGAGTTCGGTTTCAAAACGTTGTAACTCGGTTTCGGTATCGCGTTGATGGCGCTTCGCATCATCATACGCATCCAGCACTTCTTTATCGCCGAACACCTGGAACACCAGGTCCAGCAATTGGCGCGGTGCATATTCACATAGCTTGTCAGTTTCGCCTTGTTCCAGCGCCAGTACTTTACCCATCGCATTCGATAAACCCGCATGGGATAAACGTTTCCGATAGCTCTCTACGCCTAGCCAATCATTCGCTTCGGTGACTTCTTCGATTTCAACTTTGCCACCGCGCATCAGATATTGACGCTTCCAGTCACCGCCATTTTTTTCTATCTTACAAAACAATGTGACTTCATCATCGTATAAACCAGACATGCGAAATGGGCGATTCGAAATCTGTGGCCCTACCGCGCTATTGTCAACGACCGAGCGTATCCATGCGGTTTGTTGACCAGAGTGACGCGCATAATGTTTATATGAACGCCCCATCGAACATTCAAGACCGAACAAGGTACGTAAAGCATCCAATAGGGTGGTTTTTCCTGAGCCGTTTTGCCCGGCAATGGTAATGATCTTGGCGTCGAGTGGGATATTCTTAATCCGCTGCCAGTAATCCCAATGAACCAACTCTAACGATTTAATATGAAACATGGTGTGTATTCTTTTGTCTGGTGAACGTTGATATGCGTATCAATAAAAATAGGAATTGATGGCTTATCAGATGGCTGATCATTCTGCGTCAGGTGCGATTTCTCCATCGCTGGTGTCGACATTGTTGACTGTGTCGGCCGCGATGATGGCGGGTGTCCGTGGCGCAGGTATATGAAAAATATCTGACAACGCACCATTAATGATGCGATCCTTTAAGGTGTCGGTATCCATCAATAAATCGAGTAACGGCCCTTCTAAAATCATATCGCCTTTGCGTTCAATAAAACCTACGCGTGCAAGTTGACCCAGATTCATATCCATACGGGTTTTTTTACCCAGCTTGTCGCCAAAGTCTGCCAGCAAAGCGCGATACGAAATGCCGATCGACGTATCTTCTGCACGCGGCAATGGCTTTTCTTTACCAAACATATCGTTCTGGTCTTCCTCTGCCAGTTGATGTGCTTCTTGTCGTTCGCGTTTAGGCAAAATGATAAGTGACCACAATACGACTAAGAGCGCGACGCCATCACGTGCCAGACCAAAATTATTGTTCTGCCAGGTCTCTTTGGTACCAAATACTTTGGATTCGCTATCTCGGGTCAGTGCCAGCGTGACGTAGTCGGCATACACGTTATCCATGAATTTCATGCCGCAGGCTTTGAGCCGTGTATCCAATTCGGTACGGAAAATTTCATCTGATAATGCGCGTTTAACGAGTTTGTCTTCACGGCGCAAAGTTTGGTGCGCCAACAGGCGCGCGATCAGAATTTGTGCATCTTCGGTCATGGTGTTTCTCTATTCGGTGCTGAGGTGCTAGTTGACTCTGAGATGGTCTCGCTGCGTTCTACGAAACTCAGATTTGCAATGGACATCGCCGCAATATACGGGTCGTGTAACTTTTGCATTTTGTCTTTGGAATTGAAGACCAATGGCAAGCGCGCCAGCGTGCCGGTCGCGCCTTGCAACGCCGATTCATTGGCGTCGCCAAGCAACGGCAACATCGACGCGCGATACGAGGCAATCGCAAAATTAGCCGGCAGCAAAATATCTTGTAATGCAACGGGTTTTTCTTTGGCGTCAGTTTTATGTAGCAAATCCAACCAGTGATCCAATTCGTGCAGGGCGTCACTATCATCATTGGCGACGGAAATCGCATTTTCACCAACTGGTAAGGCACCGGCGATAGCGGACACGCGATGGCTCAATAATTCGCTTTCAGCGACGT
The DNA here is from genome assembly GCF_049340505.1 of Undibacterium sp. Dicai25W. Classification (NCBI taxonomy): domain Bacteria; kingdom Pseudomonadati; phylum Pseudomonadota; class Betaproteobacteria; order Burkholderiales; family Oxalobacteraceae; genus Undibacterium; species Undibacterium sp. Dicai25W. Next base: position 11,601 of record NZ_JBMPOQ010000014.1, read on the forward strand.
CAATCATTTCTGACGGCGTGATAAACAATGGGGTCACTGGTTGCGCTAATGCCTCGTCAGCAAGTGCTGCCAGATCGTCTTTCTGCAACAACCAGGTTTTAATATCAGTCGTCGATAAGCCTGATTGACCAAGATGCACGCGTTGCCGCTCGATTTGATTAAGTGCACGTGAAAACATGCCCTGCATGTTCAGCAGCGCGCTTTGCGCCCGACCGATCGCTTGTGCAGCCCTGTGTGTTGCCGCATCGGCGCGTTCATCATGAGTGATGGCGTGAATAATTTGCGAGCCTTTTTCTACCCAATCGCACGCGGTATGCCATTTCTGTTGCGCGGCACGGAGTTGGAATTCTGAACCCGAGGCAATCGCATCAGAAAATTCTTCGGTCAGCTCAATCAGGCGACCTAACAAATGATGTAACTGTTCGACAGAGACGCCACCAACCGCTTGTGCACCTGCCACCTGCGTCAGCATGTAGCTCATTTCTGCCTGGTCATTGTTTTCTTCGACTTGCAACAATGACTCTATTGCCGACAGTACATTCCTGGCAGTCGGCGCAATGCGGTATACGGATTGACTCGCGTCCCAGTTCAACAGTCCGGTTGAGCGCAAGCGAGCCAGCACGGTTTCCAGTGCTTCCGGTTCCAGATAGCCGAGTTTGGTATTGATGTCCGCACGGCTCAGCGATGGCGAATCTACATCAGCAGTCAATTCACGCAATACCAACAGGCGCAACAATACCCCGTTAAAGCCGCCATGAAACAAAGCTGTGAACGCCTGCAATACAGGCTGGCCACGTCGCAAAGGGAAAACGGCAGAAACGTCGTCGGGAGAAATACCAGTTTTGAAATACGTCTGCAGAGCGAGGTCATCCTCGTTCTGGACGTGAGTGTCGTCACTAAAATTTTGCATGCAACTTTATGGAATACCTTATATTGATATTTTGCAACTAAATAAATTCTATGCTTGCATTATACCTGTATCAAAATAGAGGACAAAATGTAGTGATATTTAGATAATATTGATTTTTTAATATTTGATGCCATGAAAAAATTCTCCCCGTTTGTCGCATTGATTATTGCTTTATGTTGGAGCGTACTCAATTTTGACCTAAACATCGCAAGCGTATCTTTGCGGTGTAAAACGAATTACTTTTAAAAAAATCGCTTCGCTCAGACATCGCTGGCAGTGAGGTACTTGCAATTTTTACATCCGCACCCCATATCCGATCCACGCCTTCAAAGGCGTGTCATTAATAAGGGTCTGCAACATGTCACTATTACGGATGCTAGCTTTGAGCTGGACAAATATCAAACTTAAAATCATTCCCGGATTCAGGCCCCAAGCTATTGAAAAGAAAGATCATTTTTTCAGCACTGAAGAAATCGCCGCTCTACATCATCAAAGCTTAAATGACACCGGCGTAGCGCTTGATAATATCAGTTGGAATGATTTATTACTGAATGATTATTTAAAAAAAATATCGATCGGCGCAAGTATTTTTGCACAGCAATTTTTTTATCAACGCTTGCGTCTTGGACAAAATAAAGAGCATTTTTTTCATCAGCAATCTCGTTTGCAATCACTTATCAATGATGCATCCAATCTCAATAAACTAGAACAAGAATGCGCGCTTTTACGCACCGCAGAAACTGAGATCGCCACAATTTTATTCGACACCTCGACAAGGCCTCAAAGTGAGCGGTGGCATCGTTACGCATGGATCATCCCATTGGGTGCTGCAATCTCGGCGGGGCTTTCGTATTTCAATCCCGTGACGCTCATTGCCACAGGGTTGATTGTTTGCTTTTTATTTCATCTGCAAATTCAATTTCATCACAGATTATATATGTGGAATTTGTCGTCAAAGTCGATACAAATTTTACTCAAAACTGCTTACAAACTCAGCTTACAACCTTGCATAGAATGTGAGCCTTTCAGATCAGGGCAGCATGAGATTATTCATATTCATCAGCAGCTACAACGTCGCGCTAGTTCTGCTTTTGTATTACCTGAAATGCTTGCCTATTTCGATTGGTTTCAGATGGCAAACATCATCCACTATTTTAAAGGCATGCGCACGATTGACCGATATAGAACAAATTTACAAAGCTGCTATTTGGCGGTTGCTCAACTAGAAGCTGATATTAAATTGGCGCGGCATTTTCATTCGCAACCGAGAATTTGTTTTGCGACGATTTCTGACGAGCATAGTGTGACGCTAAACCGCGTTGTTCATCCATTGCTCACCGATGCGTCGCCATTGTCAATATCGCTCCATGCTAAGGGGAGTTTTATTTCTGGTCAAAATGGCGTTGGAAAAAGTACTTTTCTGCGTGCGATTGGCATTAATCTCGTCGTTGGTAAAGCGTTTGGATTTTGCTATGGAGACGATGCAAAAATTAATCTCAGTCCCGTTTATACGAGTATCCATAACGAGGATTCTTTAGCAAATAATGAGAGTTTTTATATCGCTGAAATGAAGCGCGCAAAAACGTTAGTAAATGCTGCCAATAGCAGCCATCTGGGCACGTATCTTATTGATGAGATTTTTCGCGGCACCAATTACGTCGAATCTGTTTCTGCCGCCGCTGCAGTGCTTAAAGAACTAAGTCAAAAAGGCTTACTCATCGTCGCTTCACATCATTTAATATTGGCCAATTTGCTAGAAGAATACCTCATCCCCTTTTATCTGACACGCCACGGGGAGCAACTCACTATGCAAAGGGGAATACTGAGCACCACAAACGGCGTTCAATTGTTGGCAGAATTTGAGTTCGGTTATGAAATAGAGAATAATGCCAAAAATATTCTTGCGTATTTAAATAAGCACATGATGTCAGTCAGCCCTAAATCTGCCCTCACAATGTCGAACTGCATGGGGAATAATATTTGCAGCTAAGATGTCAAAAATGTGATGAAATCTGCATCTACTTTTTGCCTTCACATCAGCCAAATCAATGTCGCTGCAAACAACAAGGATTGCCAACGCATGAACACTTATTCGTTTCTTAATTGCTACAATTATTAGGTGAATTCAAGGCGGATTCAATCTCGAAGTGCAATCACATGTTGAAGCGATTGTAGCTGCTTCATAAATACTTGGTGCGGCGTTTTGAAACAGAGACATTTTCCGGGGCGATGATTTAAGCTACCCATCGCACTCAAAATATCTCCTTCACTGGTGGCTTCAAATCGCATCTTCTTAGGGAAGAACTGGCAAATTAATCCATTCATATTTTCGTTCGCACCGCGTTCCCAAGAGCAATACGGCTGGGAAAAATAATTATCTGAATTGATATTCCGTTCATGCTGTGCAAACTCGTTGGAACTCTAAAGAATCTTTGGACTGTCCTGACTGCCTTAAGCGACAATAGGTGTAAATTATCATAAGAACAATAGATAGCTTGTAAGTAAGTCCATATAATAGCATGCCGCATTTTACCTTCTTGCAGGCTGCTTGAGTATTGTCTAAAAATTAATTTTAAATGGTTTTCAAGTTATGGCAATTTGTCAGTGAGCAGTTGGATAGTTGGGTTCAATTTCGCAAAGTGGGAGATTCGTGTTTTTGCGCTCATTACAGATGAAATTGGTCGAAAAAGTTACCTAAAAGCTGCATTTAAAGAAATTATTGTATTTTTATTATTGCAATCGCTTTCGTGAGTACTTGTGAGTAATGATGCGTTGATGCAATTCTTCACGTTCTTCTGGTGTCGCGTGCATTAAACGGCTTACAGCGTTTCGTGGGATGCGGTAATAGCGACGCCGATTTTGACGGACATCCAAGGTGCGCCAACCGCGCAAGGTCAGCCATTCCCATTGTTCATAATCTATAGAAACAAATAGTTGCATTTTTAAGCGATTGAGAATGATAGTGCTGCCAAATGCTGGCTTCTCACCGGGCGGAGGCAAGACACGCTCCTGGCGGATACGAAGCAGAGTCCGCAAGGTATCTTTGAATCTTGTATAGAACATAAATACGACCTTGATCATTGCTAATTCAGATTGTGCAGTGTAAGGCTGTAGAGGCAAAAAACCTGTAATTTTTTGTAATAATAGTAATGTTCCACCATCGTGGTACTGTGATTCGTGACGAAATCGGCTTTGCTGCTTAATTTTCTTTTTATCCTCGCGATCGCACACCAAATTGTGATCGGGAAGGTAGCACTGGCGCGACAATTTTTTCAGAAAATGAATAGGCTGACTTGTTTTTTTGATAGTATCCAGAATGGGGAGGACTGCAATGCATCACGTTGGCTTTATCGCGTTCAGACTGGATTCAATGGAAACAGCGATCCTGTCTTTTTCTTTGGGATGAATAATGCCTGACGTTACTCGATAATTGTTGAAGTGCAATCATTTCTGTCGTTTAGATTTTTAATCTTAACGTTTCAATATAAATTTCTTCTCTATTAAGGGAGTTCATGGGCTCACGTAACGTCAATCAAGCGACCTTTTCTTTGAATCCGAGAGAAAATATGAGGCGTCAATTTAAGCAATTTCTCAGTGTTTTATTTCTCCTGCTGGTTTCCTTTTCTGGAGCAGCATTGGCGCAACTCACGACTGTTAATCTGGGCAAACCTGCGATACCACTGCACATCAACGAGTCTTTCAAAATCAGTGTCGCTGGCATTTGTGATCAATTTCCGGCGACGCAAATCGGGCAACTGAATTTGCGTATCAATGGTCAATTGATGCCTTTGAAAGCCTCGGATTGCGATGCTGATCCCAACCAATATGGACTCGATTATTTTCTACCGCAACCTGATACTCCAGAGCTTGCAAGGTTACGCGATGTATTATCTGGTTCGCCATGGCGCGATGCCAGACATGGCTTTCAGCGTGAATTGAGCTATACCGTCAGCTTTAGCGACTCGCGCGGCGAAAACCTGATTGCGGCGGGAACCATGCACTATCAGATCATCCGCATTCCTTATTTGTTATTAGGTTTCGCGTTCATTGCTATTGTCAGCGTTGCTTTATTCCGGTTGGGAAATGCCTCGACTTTGCTACGCGATACACCAAATGGTCCATGCACTATTCCGGTACAGTCTCGCACCTACAGCATGGGGCGCGTACAAATGGCCTGGTGGTTTTTTATCGTGTTGATTTCTTATATCTGGTTGTGGATCGTGGCTGAAGGAATTCCTACCATGTCAGCGCATGCGCTGGGCTTAATGGGAATTGGCAGTGCTACTTATCTAACTGCTGCTGGCGTCGACGCGAGTAAGCAAAACGTGTTGGGTAGTAGTCAGGGTTTCTGGAACGATATTTTAAGTGATGCTCAAGGCTTAGCGTTGTACCGCTTTCAAATGCTGGTGTTCAATGTGTTATTCGGTGTTTTGTTTTTGATTTACGTGGTGCAAAATGTGGCGATGCCGGATCTGGATACAAATATTTTGGCACTGTTGGGAATGAGTGCTGGTACGTATGCCGGTTTTAAAATTCCTGAAAAGCAAACCGCGGCAACACCGGTTGTACCTGATCAGCAGGGTGATTCCAAGTAAGCATATGGAGAGCAGGTTTAGTATTTTTGAAGGCAAAATGGTGAATCAAATCGCATCGAAGATGATCTGAAATCATTGGAAATAATTTGATTCACACAGCATTGAGGGTGGGATATTTATTTTTGCTGGTTGAACGAATAGCGAAATAAAAATGCTGCCACCGCGGCACCGATCCAATAATCAATTGGCGTACCCCACATCCAGTGATGATGCCAGTTGACAATCTCCGGAACGAAGCGTGATAGACCATACGCCGGGTTCATCACAAACCATAAAAAATCTTCCAGAATCCAGAACTCGATAATGCAGGCGATGACGCGCGCCTGTAGTTTAAGTGTCCAGGTTTGGCCGAAGAAAAAAGGAAAGTGGAAAAACATCGCGATAAACGGAAATACCCAAGCGTGATACCCCGTCATTGCCCGTCCGCCCCAGAACAAATCAAGCAGCCAATGCTTTTCTATACGCCAGGTTGGCAGATTAGCGCCCCAACCGGCAGAGCCTTCAATTTGAATTTCGACCTGAGAGAAGAAAATCGCGAGTAGTGCGACCCACGTAAACATCAATAAAAATTCTTTGTTGAATTTTGGCATAGGTAATTCTGAAAAAGTTGTTTAGAAGTCCGACGATGAGCTAAGCGCTTTCTAATACTAGCTCAATGACGTCACGGGCAGCATAGGGCTTACCGAGTGCGCTTGCCGCAAGCCGCATGGCTTTGAGCTTTTCAGGGTGTGAAAGCAAAAATTCTAACCTGTAGGCGAGACTCAGATCGTCGTATGCTTTCAAGGCTGCACCTTGTTCCAGTAAATAATCCGCATTACGTTCTTCCTGACCCGGTATCGGTGAATTGACGATCATAGGCAATCCCATAGCGAGGCATTCTGATGTGGTCAATCCTCCCGGTTTGGTAATCACGAGATCGGAACAGGCCATCAGACGCTCCACCTTGTCTGTGAAGCCAAGTGCTGCCAATCTGCCACAGAAATTCGGTGCCATGGTCTGCAAAGCTTTGAGTGCGGGAGCATTATTACCTGCGAGGACGATCAGTTGAAAATCCACTTTCAGAGCCAGCAAGCGTCCTGCAACTTTGTCCAATCCTCCCAGACCCGCGCCACCTCCCATCAGTAATACAGTTGGTTTGGTGGGATCCAGACCGATATCCGTTGCGCATTCTTCGCGCAGAGGGTGATTGGTAAAGGCGGGCATGACTGGAATGCCAGTGACATGAATCTGGTGTTCAGCAATGCCGCTTAAGCGCATACGTTGGGCAATTTCATCGTTGGCCGCAAAATACCCTGACATCCGTTCATGTATCCACATCCGGTGCAGATCAAAGTCGGTTACTTGTACCCATACTGGGCAATGTAGACGTTCTTTGAGTAGCAGTCGCGATAAAATTTCCGCGGGCAGAAAGTGCGTGCAAATGATCGCGTCGGGTGCAAAATCAGCAATCGCTCCTAGCAAAGATCGAGAGTTCAGACGTTCAACGCTGCGGCGCAGGCGTTCCATGGTGCTATCCGGCTGCGCTTCATTGGTTGCCTGGTAAAGATAGCCCCACAAAGTGGGTGCTTTGTTGACCAGTTTAATATAAAAATCGGTATATATTTTGCGGAAACCCGCAGTCACAAAATTCATCACATCGAGATGGCAGACATCCAGATCTTCATTGTTTTGCAAGGCACTCACACGTATTGCTTCGGCCGCACGACGGTGTCCAGCACCGGCTGAAACGCTTAATAACAGAATTCGTTTTTTGCTCATGAAATGCTAATTGATGCAGAAATATCCGAGAATAACATGGAAGCGTAGTTGCTCTTACTTGCGGATTGGTAACAAGGCGTTTCTGTTCAATGACCGTTTTATGACGAAAAGGCTCAAGAGACCCAGAAAAGAAAATGCCCCGGGTTCATTAGCGAATTGACGGGGCAAAATTTATTCAATATGGGTTGCAGCAATATTTATGGTTGCAGCCGTGTAATTGACCAGCTTTGATCGGCATTACGGGTAAAGACGATGCGATCATGCAGTCGCGAACTACGTCCTTGCCAGAACTCAATTTTTTCTGGAACCAGACGGTATCCTCCCCAGTGTTCGGGACGTGGTGGTTGATCACCGAATTTTTCCAGTACTGCCACGAGTTGTTCTTCTAATGCAGCGCGATTGGCGATGGGCTGGCTTTGGTGTGAAGCATGTGCACCCTGACGGCTGCCCAAGGGGCGACTATGGAAATAGGCGTCATTTTCTTCAGCAGTAATTTTTTCAATTCTTCCTTCAATTCGAACCTGACGTTCAAGCGCAGTCCAGAAAAACAGTAATGCAGCGTAAGGATTGGTGGCGAGATCTTGACCCTTGGCGCTGTCATAGTTGGTGAACCAGCAAAAGCCACGATGATCAAATTCTTTAATCAGAACGATGCGTGAAGATGGGCGTCCCTCGGCATTGACCGTTGACAGGCTCATGGCATTGGCTTCTGCAACATCGGCTTTCAGTGCTTCTTCAAACCAGGTACCAAATTGTTCAAACGGATCAGCATTAACATCTGTTTCAGTCAAGCTAGCTTGTTGATAATCTTTGCGAAGATCGGCAATTGACATAGATTCCCCTTTATTCATCTTTAAAATTTTTCTGACCACAGGCTCACTTCATGCAGCAATATAAAAAAGTGAAAAAGTGAATCAGATCGCTTTCATTCTTGAACCAAGGGCTCAGCTTGCCGGTGTATCGGATGAATCGCTTCAATCGGTAATCCCGCGTCGTACCTGCATCGCTGCGCCCAGTTTTTTCATTTGTGCCTCGTTAAATAAACGCGATGCCATTGGTGCAATTTGACCTTCTTCAATTTGCATGTGCTGTTCATACATTGCAGCAAAATCTTCAACATCGGATGCTGACAAATCAGCACCTTCACCGTCTTCAATTTCTTGCAGTTGCACTTCCAGTACTTTCCAATGTTGCTCCATTTGCTGGTGCTGTTGCAGAATTTGCATGGTCAATTCTTTTAACAACACCGCATCATCGTCCGTCGCGGTCGCCGCTAACTCAGGCAATAAATCAATTTCTTCATCCTGATGATGCTGCGGGGCTGCTTTCTTAAAGTATCTGAGTACTGTTTTGGCAGCTTGTTGCGCATCTTCATCAATCCCAATATCGTTGAGATGATTGACTAACTTATCCAAAGTGGCCAATTGCTTGCGAATACGGTCATGGCAATGTTTTAACACCGCCAACGGTTGATCAAAACCAGGTGCGCTGTCGTACAAGCTATTCATACTGACTCCCTTTGGAGAGGTTAATCACATTATGCTATGCGCATTTTAACGCTACTTGCGACACATCAATCGCGGTCTTGTAAAATGGCGGTTACTTTCAATTTAAGCTCATTATGCAACAAAATTCTGATATCGATTTCGAACGTCGTTTTGGCGGCATTGCCCGTCTGTATGGCGCCACAGGTCTGGAACGCTTTAAGACTGCCAATGTCTGCGTGATTGGCGTTGGTGGCGTTGGCTCTTGGGTCGTCGAAGCACTCGCACGCAGTGCTATTGGCAAAATTACTATGATTGATTTGGATAACGTCGCTGAATCGAATATTAACAGACAGATTCAAGCCAATAGTGAGACGTTAGGAAAAGCCAAGGTTAGCGCCCTATCTGAACGAATTGCACTGATTAATCCGTTTTGTCAGGTGACTGAAGTTGAAGATTTTGTGACGCCAGAGAATCTGGATCAGATGTTAGGGCAGCAAGATTTTGATTATGTCATCGATGCTATTGATAATGTAAAAGCCAAAACTGCTCTGATCGCGTATTGCCGCGAACATGTGATTCCTTTGATTACCATTGGCGCTGCTGGCGGGCAAACTGATCCGGGTAAGATTGAAATTCGCGATTTGTCACGTACAGAACAAGAACCTTTGCTGGCATTAGTACGTAAGCGTTTGCGTCAAAACTATGGTTTCCCGCGTGGAGCCAAGAGTAAATTTGGTATCGATGCGGTATTTTCCATGGAAGCGTTGACGATGCCGGAAACACCAGAAGTCTGTGCAGTCGATCTTTCTAAACAGAATGCTGGAGATGATGTAGGGAATAACGTCGGCGTTACTGGCCTTAACTGTGCTGGATTTGGATCCTCCATTGTCGTCACCGCTTCTTTTGGTCTGATGGCTGCTGCACATGTACTGCGCCGTTTGGCGGGTGTCAAATAAGTTTTATAAAAAAGGCTGAAGTTCCAATTCGCACTTTAGCCCTTTTATTTCATTTAACGTTATTTGAAACGCTTAATGATTGGCGGAGTCAATGAACAATCCTTACTGATTATGAGTCGCCAACCAATTATCGACTTTCTCTAAATATTTTCCGCGATAGAGAATCCGGTGCTTAATTTGAGCAATTGCGGCATCGAACGTCTGATTCTTCGTATCCGGTGTAATCAATATCTCGTAATGAACAGGCTTTGCAGTTCTGGGCAATTGCGTGGTAATTTCTGGTGGCTACACCAAACTGGCGTATCTCTTGCGCAGCGTCAGCATCGAGAACAAACAAGACAAACTTAGGGTTTTACAGTATGACTTAGTATTACGGGTTTGTTTAAAAAACAACAATATACATTTGTTTTTGATTATCCATCATTTGAAAGTCCACGGTGAAGTATTGTATTTTGTGATTTAATTTAATGATGTGAAATATTGCCTTGAAACAATATTTCACATCATTCATGCTGATTAACGTTTTAATTTCTTGAGTTTCCTTAAGGCACGAAGTACAGTTCATGGATGCGTAGTGAAGTATTTTGATAATAAAATCGCTAGTCTTGCTGACCCGACTGGCCTTTTCTCTGCTCTTGTTTTAGTGAAGTAATATTAATTAATTTTAGCTTATTCGCCCATTAATCAATGACCAAGAATTTTTTTAGGAGAACACCATGAGTGAATCCGATCTCGCTACTCCCGTAGCTGAAATTGAAAGCAAAACGGATAATCTGACAGAGCAAGAATTTCTGGCTTTTCGTTTGGGCACTGAAGAGTACGGGATTCATATTTTACAAACGCAGGAAATCCGGAACTTCGAATCTTTGACACGTATCGCAAATGCGCCAGACTATTTGAAAGGCGTTATGAATCTGCGTGGTGTCATCGTTCCGGTGATTGATATGCGTTTGCGTTTCAATACTGGTACGAGTAACGCTGACGATACAACAGTTGTCATTGTTCTCAATATCAAAGGCCGTGTTATCGGAATGATGGTAGATAGCGTATCGGATGTGGTAACAATTCCATCGTCAACCATCAAACCCCCACCAGAACTGGGCTCAACTTTTTCAACAGACTATATTATTGGACTGGGCGATATTGACGAGCGCATGATCATTTTGTTGGATATATCGAAACTGATGTCCGGCCCAGAATTAGGTTTGATTTCGGAGGATTAATCTAATCGATCAACATCAGAATCCCATTGTGGTGCGTTAATGCACCACAATGGGATTTTTTATTATCATCACACTTAATTTTGCTTAGTGATCGTCTCGTCAATTGAATGCATGGTTCATAGCAGGATCAATCAAGTTTGAACGTAAACTCCAGCACGGTTGTTTGCGCCTTGGTTATAGGTGCATATTTCCATTGACTGACTGTGGCGATGACCTCTTGTTCGAAGTAACGCTTGGGACGTGCATTTAGAATTTCTACCTGTGACACCTTACCATCTGGTTCTATATGAATGCGTGCACTCACTTTGCCCTCCGTGATACCGGCACGTGCCGCAGTAGATGGATACTTAGGCTGGCTGCTCGCAATAGTTTTTAGTACTTGGCGATCTGATGATTCTGTCTGAGCCGGTTTGGTTGTTGCCGCGCTTGATAATACTGTCGCTGCCACTGCTTGTGATGCCGCAGTAACCGGATTTGGAAGTGGCGTTTCTATAGGTTTTGTCGTTGTCTGAATCGGCGCAGGTGCGGGCGAAGATGCTGTTACCGGTGCCGTTGCCTGAGCAGACGCTTGCGTGGTATTGGTCGCTTCTTTAGCAGCAGGCTTGTTCACGACAGCTTTGCTGTCAACCAGATGTTTGGCGTCGAGTAGAAGTTTTTCTTTCGCCTCTTTCGCCTCTTTTGCCAGTTTTTCCTCTTGCGCAAGTTGTGCCGCCGTCTTGTTTGACGCCTGATCCATCCACTGCGTTACATCAGCCACTTTATTGTGATTAACCGGATTTTTTACTAATCCAGTTGGTTTCGAAGCAGGTGTCGATGATGAAGCCGCTTCGGCGGTTTTATTTTCTTCTGGTGGTGGATTTTTTGAACATGCTGCAACAATGAGTCCTGTGAAGACAACGGTGAATGCTGTTTCAAAAATGTCGTTCCAATGTTTCTTAACTACCTTATTCATATCTCTCCACATATAAATCGGTTGTCACATCAATATTCAGCAGTTTTTCTGGGACCTGAGATACCCAGTGTGATCTGGCTTTCCAGTGCTTGGAAAAGTCACGCTGTCTGAATGGCAAAAAATAAAAAACCTATCCTGCCATGGAAAGCTTGCTGTCGCAATATATTACGCATCAGACACACGGCAAAAACCTGACTGTTGTGTTTTAATTAGCAGGATCTATGCCAGCACAGGGAGAGTGTGTTGCGAAAATGCACGGGAAGTTTGAAACCGGGTCACGGGAACGTGACCCGGTTTGAGATGGCAGGCTTCGTGCCATCCTTGAAAAGCAGCAATTAAGATTTGCCGAATACTTCGTTGAGTTGTTGCGTAACGCGAATGAAAGTAGTGCGTTTAGTCAATTCCTTGAGTTTATGCGCTCCTACATAAGTACATGCGGAACGCACGCCACCGAGGATGTCCTGCATACTAGCGTCCACTGGACCACGGTAAGGAATCAGTACTTCTTTACCTTCAGAGGCGCGGTATTTGGCAACCCCACCAGCGTATTTATCCATTGCTGCACGGCTGCTCATGCCGTAGAAGCGTTTGAATTTTTCGCCATTACGTTCAACCAGATCGCCTGCGCATTCATCATGTCCGGCCAACATGCCACCCAGCATAATAAAGTCAGCGCCACCGCCAAAAGCTTTCGCCAGATCGCCTGGAACCACGCAACCACCGTCAGCACAAATCTGACCGCCAAGACCATGGGCTGCATCGGCGCACTCGATAATCGCAGAAAGTTGTGGGTAACCAACGCCAGTCATTTTACGTGTGGTGCAAACTGAGCCAGGGCCGATACCAACTTTAACAATATCGGCACCCGCCAAAATCAATTCTTCGGTGATGTCACCAGTAACGACATTGCCTGCCATGATAGTCAGGTGTGGGTAGCTGGTACGTACTTTTTTTACGAAATTGATGAAGCCTTCCGTGTAGCCATTGGCGACGTCGATACAGACATATTCAATGGCATTGTGCGCGCGTGCCATTACAGCAGAAAATTTTTCAAAATCAGACTGCGTAATGCCCATGGAGTAAAATGCGGTCGATTTTTTTTGCAAGGCAGTGAAGTAGTCGACCAAAGTGTCTTCGTCATAATGCTTGTGCAGTGCGACAGACAATTGGTGCGCTTCGAGAGCTGTTGCCATTTCCATGGTGCCAGTGGAATCCATATTCGCGGCAATAATAGGAATGCCACGATAGGTTTTGCGCGAATGGTGGAATACAAATTCACGCTCTAAATCGACTTGGGAACGGGAGGTAAGGGTAGAGCGCTTTGGACGGATCAACACGTCTTTAAAATCAAGCCTCAGGGTTTCTTCAATATGCATAACGACTCCGTAATGCGTCTGGCGGACGCGGGAAGGAACAACTTAGACGAAAAAACGCACTAAGCTGTTGAGCCGTAGTTGATTATAGTCCTAAAAATTCAAAATTCTTTATTTCAATGTTGAATGTTGATTATCACTAAAATGATATGTGGAAACGATCTGTAAGTTCCTGCAAATAGTGCTCAATATGCACTATTGCACAGCGAAAAAAGACAGATCGTTGCCAAGCTATTGCTTGCTAAGCTTCTTAAAATTTATCCACCGCAAAATAACCAGCATCATAAGCTTTGCAATAAGTCTTCCAATCATCATTCACATGTTTCGCACAATCCAGACTGGATTTTAATAAGGCTTTCATCCAATCTTTTCCTTGGGCGAAATCAATTAACTCATCGGCAGTTGCTGAACCTTGTCGGCCAGAGCTACGTAATTGCGCAGAGGCGACAACTTCGCCCATCACTTCAATTACCTTTCTTAATTCCGCTAAAGTATTTACTGTGCCATCGAGAGTAACGCGATCTTCTGACGGCTGTAAGGCACGCAATATGTAGGGCTTGTTTTTAATCGTAACTGGTTGCAAGAATGCCATAGACACCGCTTGCATACGCTTTTGCACAGTGACTACGCGATGTGCTTCTGATGCCCATTGCGGCTGCGGTGTTTCCAGATACGGTACTAATGATGATGGCACGGCCTCTTTTAAATCGAGCAAGTAATTTTGATCCGGGCTACCTTTGCCATGGACCAGAATAATATAACGATCAACGCCAAGACTGCCGTTGCCGGCGATTCTGCGCGCGATGTCTATCGGCTTGAAGAACTTTTTATCTGGCTGATCCTGAGCGAATTCTTTAAGGAACTTTTCTACCATTGCTCTTTGTTTTGGCGTCACTGCCAGCGCCTTCTTACCGTCGATGCGTATCCGCCTTTCTTCGCCTTTGAATAAGGTGCGATGATCAAGAAAATCGCATCGTTGTCTTAGTTTGACCGCAGTCAATAAATTGCGTATCAGACCCGTCGAGGTTTCTCTTTCTACCCAATGACTTTTGCCGCTGGCTAGCACTGTTTGATAACTCACTAAAAAATCTTTAGCGAGTGCTTTTGCATCCACGTTACTGATACCTATGCTTTTTGCGCCCACCAGGATGCTGGTTAAAAAGCGAATTAAATCCCAGGTGGTTGGTGCCAGAACGGCTTCATCAAAGTCATTCAGATCAAAATAAGCTAGACGATTATCACCTTTGTAGCTACCGAAATTTTCCAGATGCATGTCGCCCATACACCAGGTGAGTGGCGCCGGTTGAGAGTGCAACGCCGGCGCAGCACGTTCATAAAACAAATGGCAGGTCGCACGCAAAAAGATAAAAGGTGAAGTGCGCATATTGCGATACTTCATAAGCAAGCGCTCTGGTTCGCGGGTTTTATTGAAGCTATGAATGGTTGAACATACGTCTATCATATGAGGCTCCCTCAAAATGGTGTGTAGGGGAAAATGCAGATCGATACCGCTTGTATAAAGCTAGACCTGCGTCTCCCAAAATTAGTTCACTTTTTTCTAGCGTAAAAATTTTTGAAAGTCATCATCAGCGAGACTCTTAAACACGTAACCTTCAGCGAGTAAGCGGGTAATGATTTGATCTAAATTTTTTAAGGTATTTGGATGAATTTCATGCATCAGGACGATACCACCGTTATGCGCATGAACGGAAGAAATAACATGCTCCAGATAATCTTTGCGGTTTTGTGATAACACGCCACAGGTCAGCGCTTCTTTGATATCCACTGAGCCTTTATGATCAAAAGCCCAATCGCAGGAATCGACATGCCAACCAACGATTTTCTGATCCATGGATTTGAGTAGTTGATTCGATTCACAGCTGGAATTACCGTATGGGTAGCGAAACAGTTTATGCGTATTGAACGATTCGCTGACGGCATTGCTTTTTTGAATTTCTATGGCTTGTTCTTCAGCTGAAATTTCATGGAAATTCGGATGGCTCCATGAGTGATTCGCGATCAACGTATAGTCTGATTCCTGTACTAACTTCACCAGATCTGGATGCGCTTGTACCTTTTCACCGATCATAAAAAACGTTGCCGGCACTTTGTGCTTTTTCAGTACTGCCAAAATAAATTCCGTTTGCACCGGTTCTGGCCCATCGTCAAACGTGAGCGCCACTTCTTTTGCTGGCGGTGCCATAGGAATATCTGATTCAAAACGACAAGCCTTTTTTAATGTTTCTTCATCAGTGGTTAAGCGTTCATTTAGCTTTGTAATTCGATGTTTTTTGATTTTTACGGTTTCGTCTTTTGTATTGGGTGTTTGCACATTGTTGACTTCGCTGCCTGTCGTTGGCGTCGTGCTGGTTTGATCCGCTGCATGGGATGGTGAAGTGAATGCAAATGTGCTAGCGACAGCGATACACAAGAGACGGAATGTATGAGGTTTCATATTTTTAAGGTAATCAGAAAATTCCATGGTGTCGACATCAATAGCCAATAATAAAGCATCATTATCGCTAATTTTTGAGGATGTCCATAATATCCCGAGCTTGCCGCTAATCCTTATCAGAAATTAGTAATCAGTAATAGAAAAAATGTTATCTGAAAATTCCTATCGCTACAGCGCTACGATTACGATTACGATTACGATTACGATTACGAATCGTAAATTAGTTTTTGCAAAGAAGTATTTGCATGTTGTTCCACAATGCTTCACGAGATATTCGCTCAGTTAAAATGTGGTTCCAGTTGGCTAGCTTATAGTTTGTGTCCTTATGGCCTTGATGGTGTTTGAGTTAGCATTGCGAAGTGCAGGTGAGCACTAAAGATTAAGGATCCGATCAACGCCAGTATCGAACTTGTTGATCATGTGGAAAAACGAGTTGATGAGGCAATTGAAAAGTTGATAGAAGTCGTGAACCTTATTCACAAAGATCAGTCAATAATTCCAATCGGTTTTTAGATTCCTCATCGACCGGAACGTAAATCATTAATCGGTCTCCATTTTTGGGTGCGGACCACCAGTTCGTCAATTGCAGATTTAGTATTCCGGCTTGTGGATGATGAAATTGCTTGACCTGGTTTTCAACGCTGCGGACTTCATAACGTTGCCATGCATCGCGAAATTCACTGGAAGTGTTCATGAAGCGTTGCAGTTGTTTTTCCCAAAGTGAATCGTGCAAATGCTCACCCATAGCGGCGCGAAATTGCGCGACCATACGTGGTATCGCGTCTTGGCAATTACTCATACTGGCGCGCCATACTGGATGCGTCATTGCCAGATAAATACAATTTCTATCTGATTTTGGAATGTCCGTCAGATCAACATTCATCAAACGTTGAAATGCCTGGTTATACCCCAGAATGTCAAAGCGGGCGTTTTGCATTAATGCAGGGATAGGATGGAGCTGATCAAGAATGAGTTGACCAACCGGGGACACCTTTTCACAGCCAGGTTTTTCGGCTATCGACGGTGTCGAGCTCATACCCGCCAGTGCAAAAACGTGTGCAGTTTCGGTATCGGTACATTGTAGCGCTTGCGTAATTGCTGCCAGTGCGCGAGCGGATACTTTAATCGGCCGACCTTGCTCCAGTTTGGTATACCAGGTAATCCCTATATCAGCGAGTGCCGCAACATCTTCACGCCGTAGCCCTGGTGTACGGCGGCGCCCAGTACGTGGCAAGCCGAGTCGGGCAGGATCGAGGCTTTCTCGTCTTGCTCGTAAAAAATTACCTAATGCCTGGTGGGTATTTTGTTCCTTTGTGACTGCGAGAGAGTCCGTTACTGCGGTTGCCAGTGGTGCCGAGTTTGAGTGCACAGCGCGATGCGTTGAGGTGATGAGATTTCCCATAAAGCATTTCAAAAAATGATTCTTAGTTTTAGAGTGAGGTTACAGGCTGGTACATTTTATACCAGGCTAACCAGAATCTAGTACCAGTCTAAATTTGATTATAGACTGCTCGCCATTGCTTATCAAATGGAGCTTAAGTGCTTATGAACACTCATCAGACCCAGCCTGCTTTGCACCGTACAGGTTTGTTTGTTTTACTTGCAGGTCAATTGCTGCCTCAGGTTGATTTTTCTATTGTGAATGTGGCGTTGGATGCGATTGCACATTCACTGCACGCCAGCCAGACTGAATTGGAACTGATGGTGGCAGTTTATGGCGTCGCTTTTGCGGTATTTCTGGCCATAGGTGCACGTCTGGGTGATAACTTTGGACGCTTAAAATTGTTTCAGCTTGGCGTATTGTTGTTTGGTGTTGCCTCTTTGCTGTGTGGTATCGCCAATACAGTCTGGTTACTGTTGCTCGCGCGCGCTTTGCAAGGTGCGGCGGCGGCATTGTTGGTACCACAAATTCTGGCGATCATCCATGTCAGTTTGCAAGGAGAAAAGCATTCGCGCGCGATTGGCTTTTACGGTGCCATCGGTGGTCTGGCGTTCATTGTCGGACAAGTGTTGGGTGGGGTTCTGATCTCAGCTAATCTGGCGGGGATGGGATGGCGGAGTGTGTTTCTGATCAATCTGCCAGTATGTATCGGGATCTTGCTTTATTCCGGTCGCTGCGTTCCTGAAACACGTAGCCAGGACGCTGCGAGTATCGATATTCCAGGCACTCTACTGTTAACACTCGTGATCTTGTGTTTGTTGGTGCCGCTGGCACTGGGGCCTGCACTGCATTGGTCTGCAACATGCTTTTTGATGTTGGCAGCGGTAGGACCTTTGCTGGCGGTGTTATGGCGTGTTGAGCTTTTTCAGGAACTACGTGGTGCGTCGCCTTTATTGCCACCATCATTAATGCGTTTGCCCAGTGTGCGTTTTGGTTTATTGATCGCGATCTTATTTTTCTCGTGCTGGAGTGGGTTCATGTTCGTGTTGGCCTTGAGCTTGCAAGCGGGCGCGCATCTGAGTCCGCTACAATCCGGCAACGCCTTTATCGTATTGGGTGCTGCGTATTTCGTCGGGTCTCTATCGACCCCTAAAATCGTTGCTTATTTGGAGCGAACTAAAACATTGATAGTTGGCTGCGCGATACAAATGACAGGCCTACTCAGTCTGATTCTGACCCTATATTTGGTGTGGCCAGAACCAGGTATGTTGAATCTTGCCCCAGCTACCGCGTTGATGGGATTTGGTCAGTCTTTGATTGTGAGTAGCTTTTTCCGCATAGGATTGGCTGATGTACCGAATGCACATGCAGGGGCGGGGAGTGCTGTATTGACGACAGTCCAGCAAGCGTCGTTCGGTCTTGGTTCCGCCTTGTTAGGTGCCGTTTTTGCGCAAACTTTGCATTTTTCAGCTAACTACCTCGATGCGGCTTTGGCGGGGTTGTCGGGAGAATTTTGTCTGATGTTGATCTTATTGACGAGTGCCATTGTTTATCATTATCGTCACCATCCCTCTGGTAATGTGTCTTTGCATTCTGTGGCGATTGATTGACGTACTGATGTGCGTTGCATAAGCCTATTATTGGAAAAGAAACCTTAATGCCGTGAATAACCCGGTCGTTGGGAAACTACAAAAGTTATCATTAAAAACGAGGCGATAACGATCAGCATTTGCGTACTAGGTGATCGCAAAGTGTTGTTGATGGATGAAGCAGGGGGCGTTAAAGATATCGATCCATATCAAGGTCCGAAATAACATATCTTGAGAGACGCCGTCGCAAAATTGTGAGACGAGGGTATTACTGACAGCGCAGCGATTTGGAAAAATTATTTCCAATGTTGCGGATAAAGCGGGAGCAACAAAATACTAATCCAGCTCCGGCAGTGTTGTGCCAGTTTGGAACACGATTTTTAGTCTTCACATCTGTAAAAGCGGTGACGATAGATTTAAATTATAATTGCTATATTAATCACGCTCTAATCGTACCTGTTGAAACCTTGATGCTACGCGCTCCTTCCGTTGACGATAAGCTATACCAACCCCAAAAAACAAAGTAGCTCGACAAGCTAAAGTAAGGAAAATATCTTGAATACCTTGATCAGTGCAATAAAGAACCGAGAGCACAGCTTTTCCGACCGATTGATTTTTTATCGACCAACTGCAGACGATATTCAGGCAGTCTTTGACATTCACGCCAATCCTGAAACCAATCATTTCAATCCCCAAGGCCCTATGACATCGCTGGAAGAAGCGCATGGCGTGCTTGCGCATTGGCAAGCGGAATGGGATGAGAAGCAATGGGGGTATTGGTCGGTTGCACGGCGTAGCGACCCCGAGCGCATCATCGGCTTTGGCGGTATTTCGAATCGTCCGCGATTTGGTGGTAATGCGTTGGTAGAGCGTCTTCAACAACTACATGCTGCAAACTTGTATTTCCGTTTTAGTCCGGAGGTATGGGGGTCTGGTTACGCCAATGAAATGGCAGAAAAGGCATTGGATATGGCTTTTAATCAGATCGGCCTGAAGGCTGTTTTAGGATTGACACGAGAGGCCAATGTGCCGTCGAGAAGAGCGCTGGAGCGACTAGGATTGAAATTCAAAGAGATGTCTGGTGAAGAGCACGAATTAGGGGCGCAGTATGTTTACTCCATCGATGCAGAAACCTATCGCATGAAATTTCTTTGAGAAAACGCACCCCGAGTAATATATCCATTCACCTCTATTGAGTCGCTTTGCAATCACCATCTGGTAAAGCGTATTTGGTTTTACATGATTGAGCCGCAGTTATCAAAAAGTGGCTATAAAGGAATAAATAAGAAATGAGTCAAGGGACCAAACATCAAGCTTTTGAAGCATTAAAAATTCCAAGCTTTCCTATCTTTGTCGCTACATTTGTCTTGACGATGATGGCTGACAATGTGGAACATGTGATTAGCTATTGGGTCGCTTTTGAAAAATTTAAGTCTCCGACCCTGGGTGGCTTTGCGGTGATTTCGCACTGGTTACCGTTTCTGTTGTTCTCGGTAGGTGTTGGTGCACTCAACGATAGATTCGACTCGCGTCGTTTAATCCAAATCGGTGGTTCGCTGTTTGCCTTGGTGTCACTGGGTTGGGGCTATTTCTTTATTACCGACACCTTGACGATCCCGTGGGCAATGACGCTACTGGTACTGCACGGATTTGCCGGCGTGTTCTGGATGACCTCCAGTCAGGTGCTGCTATACGATATCGTCGGCGTGGAAAAACTCGCGAGTGCAGTGCGTCTCAATGCGACAGCGCGCTATTTTGGTGTGCTGGTGGGACCTGGCGTAGGTAGCCTGATCATGTCTACCTTGGGGCCAAACAAGGGCATTTTGCTCAATGCCGCACTTTATTTGCCATTACTGATCTGGTTGATCAAGGCACCGCAACCACACCGCGGCAAGCGACTCGAACAATCGGCTGCACGTCGTGTGAGTGGCTTGTCGGATATCTGGCAAACGATATTGACGGTTAAAAAAATTCCTACCTTGGGCGTGATGATTTTATTGTCCGGTGCAGCATCATTTTTTGTTGGCAATAGCTATCAGGCGCAGATGCCAGGTTTTGCTACTGACCTCGGCAATATCGAACCCGGTATGGCGTATTCGATGTTGTTGGCGGCTGACGCTGCTGGCGCCTTGTTTGCCGGTATTACCTTAGAGGCAGGGTTTCGCTTTGCCCGGGTGAGCCCTTCTGCATCGATGGGATTTGCCATAGCGTGGGCGGTCGCTTTAGGTTTGTTTGCCATGGTCCATAATTACCCATTGGCTTTGCTCTGTCTATTTGCGGCCGGCTATTGTGAACTGTCATTCAGCAGCATGAATCAGACCATTGTGCAAATGAAAGCGCCGGATGCGATCCGTGGAAAAGTGTTAGGTTTGTTTGGCATGTCATCGGCCGGTTTGCGATTGTTCAGCGGCATTTTTGTCGGATTAATCGGCAGCAAAATCGGCATCCATTTTTCACTGTTCGGTGCTGCCGTCGTGTTTATCGCCGCCGTGATTGGTTTGATGTATCTGAATCGAGCCAGGTCTGAAGTCGCAGTTTGATTCTACGCAGTGTGCCTGATTTTTCCGCTGTGTTGAGTGTCGGCTTTTGAATTTTTTCAGACATTCAGACATACAGACAATTAAATAAATATTTAACCGGAACAATTCAATGAACGTAGAAATTCTTCATGAAGCCAATCAAGACGTTGTTGATACCCTCGTTGCGGGTGTCAGAGCGTACAACGTTGAAAATGCAGGGCCGGGTAATTCACAGCCCTTGTCTGTCATTGCACGCAATGACAGCGGTCAATTGATGGCTGGAGTTTCAGGTAGAACAATTTACAGGCAATTTCTGATTGAAGTCGTGTGGGTTAATTCTGAAGTCAGAAGAACCGGACTTGGCCGCAGATTGATGGAATTAGCGGAAAGCGAGGCCAAGAAGAGAGGGTGTATCGCTGCACAAGTGGACACACTTTCATTTCAGGGACCAACGTTTTATGCAAAGCTAGGTTTTGAAGTTGCCGGTAAGGTCGAGGGTTTTCCAGATGGGCATGACCGGTATTTTTTACTCAAAAAATATCAATAAAAGATGTATTTCAGGCACTGGCAAAAATGAGGTTTTATCGCTTCACAAACGCTGGTATTTATTTAATCTGCATAGTCGTCATAAGAGAATGGTTTCGCAATGATCAAACACATCGTCTTGCTTCAATTTAATAATGAAAGTTCAACGCAAGCACAACAGAAATGCATTAATGCTTTCCTGGACTTATCTACCAAAATCAAAGAGGTTATCGATTTCGATCAAGGTGCCAACGTGAGTAATGAAGGTATGAGTCATGGCTACACCCATTCAGCAGTCATGACCTTTGCGGATGCCGAAGCGCGAGATAGATATCTCTTCCATCCTGAGCACCTTGCATTTGTTGAGTCCTTGAAACCGGTGCTCAGTGACGCTGTTGCTTTTGATTACGAGTTTTAGTTCTGTCGTTTCTGTTATGCCATGCTACACCGTCATCCCTACTAAAAAAATGCAGGAATGACGGTTTAGCATGATGAGATCCCGATTACATTCTTATCCGCATGCCCCAACATAACCACAAGAAACACAGCGGCTGCAGCCGTCGATTTTTTGTAATGCATGAGCGCCGCAATCTGGGCATTTTTTTCCGGTCGCAATGTAGTTGATTGGTGCTGTATCGGCTTCGTAGGCGAGGTCATCGAGCGTATATTGCTGCATACGCGCTTTGAATTTTTCAGCTAATACGTGTACAGGAATTTGATTACCTGACGCATCGAGGTAGCCGCGCTTCATCAAAATACGTTGCAGAGAATAGCCAATTGCAGCGACTTCAGATTCATGGAACAACGGTGCCTGGGTGCCGTCATCTTTGGTAATCATACCGCAGCGTACCGTGCCTTTGTCCCACACTACTTCGCGCATATCGGCGAGGGCTTTGGCAATGGAACCGCCAGAACGGGCTGCCATCGACAACAGACGCATACTCGCAGAAATCCATTGTTGGCCATCGTTCTTTTGTCCGGCTGGCATAAAGAATTCAAACGGACGTTCTATCGTCACGCGCTCACCACCGACCATGCCTTGGACGTGGATGAAGCTGACTGTCAGGTACACCGTTTTCTTACCTTCGTAAGTCATATACTGTACTTTTGACGTTACCGATTCCAGGTCGCCAAATGGGCGGCCATCGAATTGCTTACGCAGTAAATCTTCGTCTGGGACGGCTTTGATTTCTGGCGCAGCTTCTGGTGTGCTAGAGGCTACTGACAACACGCTACCCAAAATACTATTTGGACGGTAAGTTGCCAAACCTTTGAGGCCAGCGTGCCATGCATCCATATACAGATTCTGGAAATCTGCGTAAGGATAATCTGCCGGCACGTTCACTGTTTTAGAAATCGCTGAATCTATGTAAGGCTGCACCACTTGCAGCATCTTCATGTGATCGCTGGCAGACATATTTAGAGCAGTGACGAACTGCTGCGGTAATTTGCTATCGTCAGACACATCGTTGCCCATCGCACGGTACATGCGCCATGCGTGATCGGCGACTTCATAGATGCGTGCATCGCCAACAGCCATGCGCTTTTTGCGGTTATACACCCAGGAGAACGCTGGCTCAATACCATTCGATGCATTGTCAGCAAATGCTAAAGTAATCGTACCAGTAGGAGCGATCGATAATAAATGCGAATTGCGCAGGCCATTTTTTTTGATGATGGCGCGCAGGTTTTTTGGCAGGCGTTGTGCAAAGCTGCCCGCTAAGTAGTGTTTGCTGTCAAATAAAGGAAATGCGCCTTTTTCTTTCGCTAATTCTGCTGATGCGAGATACGCGGCGTCGCGCATGGTTTCAGAAACCTGACGTGCAAATTCGCGACCTTCTTCGGAGTCGTAGCGTACGCCTAACATCACCAACGCGCTACCAAGGCCAAGGAATCCGAGCCCAACGCGACGTTTGGACATGGCTTCTGCTTGTTGTTGATCCAGTGGCCATGCGGTAGCATCTAATACGTTATCGAGCATACGGGTCGCCACGGCGACCACTTCCTGGAACGCGGTGAAATCAAATTTGACGCTGGCACTAAATGGATTTTTAATAAAGCGTGTCAGATTGACAGAACCGAGGCAGCAGCAACCGTAATCTGGCAATGGTTGTTCTGCGCATGGATTGGTGGCTTCAATTTTTTCGCAGTAGTACAAATTGTTTTCTGCATTCATGCGTGACAAAAACAAAATGCCAGGTTCGGCGTGATCGTATGTGGATTTCATGACGATGTCCCACAGATCGCGCGCGCGCACTGTTTCATAAACCCAGATACCGTCTTCACGTTGATAAGCGCCGTTGGCTTTTTTATCTTCGCTCGGTTCTGCTTTGTGTACCAGGCAGAAGTCGCCATCATTGGCAACCGCGTGCATGAACTCATCGGTGACGCCGATAGAGATATTAAAGTTGGTGAGACCACCTTCGTCTTTAGAGCGGATGAATTCCAAAATGTCTGGATGATCGCCACGCAGCACACCCATTTGCGCGCCACGACGTGCACCAGCTGACTCGACTGTTGAGCAAGATGCGTTAAATACTTGCATAAACGAGACCGGGCCCGAAGCGCGCGAGCGCGTGCCACGGACTAAAGCATCTTTAGGACGGATGCTGGAAAAATCGTAACCAACACCGCCACCACGACGCATGGTTTCTGCCGCATCGGCCAGGGCCGCGTAAATACCAGGTTTGCCATCTGTCGGGCTGGAAACCGAATCACCCACCGGTTGCACAAAGCAATTGATCAATGTCGCGTGCAAATCCATACCAGCGGCAGAATTGATACGCCCAGCGGGTACAAAACCATTCTTTTGCGCCCACAGAAATTTTTCTTCGTAGTAAGCCTGTGCATCGGCTTGCTCTACCGCGGCCAGTGCTTTGGCGACACGTGCTTGTACGTCATGGATCGTGGCTTCATCGCCTTTAGCATATTTTTCAAGCAATACATCGAGGGAGATTTCTTGGGGAGCCATGTCAGTGATTCCTAGGATTTTTTCGTTGGCGTTCATGGTTGATTTATTTCACTTTGAGATGATTGTTCATGTTTTGATGTCGCTGATCTGGTCCGCGCCAGGTGTACTGACTGCATGATCGTCCCAGTATAGACAGTGGCGACAGAGCTGCCTTGACTGTTATCAAGGCGTTTCTATCAGCTTGAATTTCGGGTATTTTTTTTAAGACTAATTGCTTGCTAATTACTTACGTATGATGGATTCCTGATTTGATTTAATTCAGGAAAGGTTTCAGTATATCCAGCGTTCTGGACGTAGCGCCCTGATGTTGTAAGAAGAAAGCGTATGCGCTTTTGCCCATCTGCTGGCGCTTCTTGTCGTCATGCAGTAATGCCAGTGCTTCACGTAGCATACTACGTGCGCCATCAACGCGCAAAGCCGCGTGTGCAGCTATTGCCTGATCAGTAATTTCAGAAAAATTAAAAGTATGCAATCCTGTCAATACGGCTTTACCCATAGCGCATGCTTCGATCAGATTATGACCACCCAGCGGTACCAGACTGCCACCGACAAAAGCGACATCGGCAGTCGCATAGTACATATACATTTCGCCCATACTGTCACCGAGCACTAGCTGAACTTTCTCAGAAATCGGTGTTACGACCTCGTGATCAAAGGCTGAGCGTCGCACATACGATATGCCACGCGCCTCTATCATTTGCGCCACCTGATCAAAGCGTTGCGGATGGCGTGGTGTAATCATTAACAGCGGCGCTTGTTCTAGTAATGGGAATTGTTCCAAAAAAGCATCGAGAATTAATTCTTCTTCACCATCGCGGGTACTGGCGCAAAGGATGATAGGGCGATCACCCAGACTGCGCCGCAGCGCTGCACCACGTTCTGCCATCATTGCTGGTGGCGTGACATCAAATTTCATGTTGCCGGTGACACTAGGGTGATCAATGCCTAATTCCTGCAGACGTTGTGCATCAGGATTCGACTGGGCGGCAACGGCGCTGATGGCGTGTGCTGCAGGCAAAATCAGGGTCGATAGCTTTTGGGCTTTTTTCAGTGATTTTGCTGACAAGCGAGCATTCACTAACGTGACTGGAATTTGTGCTGAAGTACATTGTGCAATCAAATTCGGCCAGACTTCAGTTTCGATCAGAACACACAGCTGTGGGGAATAATGGCGTAAGAAGCGGCGCATCATCCAGTTGATGTCGTAAGGCAAATACGATTGACGCACGCGGCTTGCCACATCAGCAAATAATTTTCCACCAGTTTCCCGTCCTGTGGCGGTCATGTGGGTCAGCAATAATTGGTGTCGCGGATAATGTGCCAGCAGACTGCGTATGAGCGGCTCAGCAGCGCGCGTTTCGCCAGCTGACACGGCATGTACCCAGATCGTTGGCGACGCGTCATAAGGTGCATAAAAGCCTAGTCGCTCTTCAATGTGCTGACGATAGCCAGGTTCCTGACGACCACGCCACCACAAGCGAAACAGTGCGAAAGGCAGGGATAATCCCCAGACGAGTGAGTATAGAAGGCGCATTAAGACAGATTAAGTAACTTTGTTAGTTTTTTAAATTCACCAGCACAATACCATCAAGTGCGGCAATGATGTTAATGGTTGAAGTTGTTCAATTTGTTCGTGATGTGCTGATCAAATTGCGGTTAATTCCGCGCATGCTTCGGACTCTTAAGCCTGACTACAATGGTTTAAAAGCAAAAAGCTGTTTGTGAGCGTGTACTGACTCATTGAATTGCGTGAATGAAAGTAAATTCAGGCAGCTCTCGCTGTTGGAGCAAGGGCCTTGCTAGGCTCATGGCATAGTGATCAAGATTGTTCAGAGCGCTCATTCAACGTGGCCTCACTCATCAGGACGACGGAATATACCCGAAAATCCTTGAGTAGTGAGACCAAACTGCATTTTTGCACTGAAAGTATGAAAAAAAATGAAGCAAAGTTAAGTTAATTTAAATAATTTCAGACAACAATTAGGCAACTAATAACTGCTTTATTGCTTGTTTGACTTCATGAGGGGCGGGTGGAAAGCCTTGGTCACCGAGATTGATAATTTTGTCAGACCAATTTCCTGCGGTTTTCCACTTTGGTGATGCGCAATAAATTTCTATGGTCGGAGTTTCATAGGCGGCGGCAATATGGGTCAGACCAGTATCAACGCCAATGGCGAGTGCGGCGGATTGTGCGAGGATTGTTGCTTCCTGCATGGATAGCGCTGGGAGTACGCGGGCATTCGGCATTTGTGCAGCCATCGCTTCTGCTTCGGCTTTTTCAGCGGCGTTACCCCAAGGTAGCAAAATAGGTAATGCGTAGCGGCGTAATTCCTCAGCAATGTCTACCCAGTGAGCACGTGCCCACTTTTTCGCTGCGCCTGCCGTGCCGTGAAAGAACACGACATAGGGCTCACCCGGTAACCATGCTGGTGTGTCTCGCGGTGGTTCCAAACCAAAGCTGGCGGGCGTGTTCACTGTATATCCAGCGGCTGCGGCGGCGACTAAACGACCGCGCAGCACGGCATGCGTATGTCGATCCACCGGCACGCTTTGGTGATGGAAAAAACGTGAAATACCCTCGTACCCTGACCCTTCAGTACCGTTCGCCAATCCGACTTTTTTACCGCCTGGCGCCAGACGGGTCATCCCCATAATCATGCCGGTTTTGAATAAACCTTGGGTATCAAGCACCAGATCGTATTTTTCTTTTCTGAGGGCTTGATAAAAATGTTTCATCTCTTGCCGTGTTGCCGCCGCTCCGAGATTTTTACGCCAACGTCGCAGCGCGAACGGAATGATATTTTGTACCCCGGGATGTAAGCGCACCAGATTGACATAGGCCTCTTCGACCACCCAATCGATTTGTGCGTTGTTGAAGTGACGATGCAAATCATCGACGATAGGCATGTTATGCAACACATCGCCCAAGGAAGAAACGCGGATCAGGAGGATTTTCACGGAATGGCTATTGCAAGAGAGGTGGTAGCGGAAACGAAAGACGAATTAATTAGGCAGGGCATTAATATACTCCCCCAGAAAATTTAAAAATCATCCCAGATATCAAGATGATTACTAGGTCACTAAAAATTACTGGGTAGAGTATATATATATTTGTCTGCTTAATTTCGAGAAGAGAGCAATTTAAAACGGCAATTGCGCTTCGGGTTTGACTGCCAGAATTGCCTGCTTCAATGCGCCCTGAATGCGGCTCAGTGCAGCGGGTGTTTCAGCCTCAAAACGCATGACGATCACGGGTGTCGTGTTGGATGAGCGTGCCAGACCAAAGCCGTCAGGATATTCAACACGCAAGCCGTCTATCGTGATGACTTCGTCAGCACCCGGGAAGTCAGCATTGGCTTGCATCGCAGCGATAATGGTGAAGTTTTCCCCCTCTGCCAATTGCAGTTGCAATTCTGGGGTGGATGCTGATTGTGGCAATTGATTTAAGGTTGTAGTCATGTCGGCCACGCGGCTCAGAATTTCCAGCAAACGCGCACCTGCATACAGGCCATCGTCAAAACCGTACCAACGGTCTTTAAAGAAAATATGACCGCTCATTTCGCCGCCAAGCGGGGAACCAGTTTCACGCAGTTTGGCTTTGACCAGCGAGTGACCAGTTTTCCACATCAGTGGTACGCCACCGCGAGCTTTCACCCAGGCAGAAATATGGCGTGTACATTTCACGTCATACAAAATTTGCGCACCGGGATTGCGCGTCAACACATCTTCGGCAAATAACATCAATTGACGATCAGGGTAAATGATCTGACCATCTTTGGTTACCACGCCTAAACGGTCGCCGTCGCCGTCGAATGCCAGACCGATTTCAGCATCGGTCGTTTGCAGGCAACGGATTAAGTCTTGCAGGTTTTCTGGATGGGCAGGATCTGGATGATGATTTGGGAAAGTACCGTCCACTTCGCAGAATAACTCAATCACTTCACAGCCCATGCCGCGGTACAGATCCGCTGCATAAGCACCTGCTACGCCATTGCCGCAATCTACCGCGATTTTGATGGGGCGAGTCAGTTTAACGTCGCTGATGATGCGTTCCAGATAGGTCGCTTTGATGTCGTGCGTGCGGTAGTTACCACTACCAGTTGCAAATTCTTTTTTCAAAATTGCCTGGTATAAGGCTTGAATCGCATCGCCATAAATGGCTTCGCCAGCCAGCACCATTTTGAAGCCATTATAGTCTGGCGGATTGTGGCTGCCTGTGACCATGATGCCAGACGCTGCGCCTAACACATTGGTACCAAAGTACACCATCGGTGTTACCACAACGCCCAAATCAATCACATCTACCCCGGTCGATTGCAGACCTTTGGCCAGTGCAGAGATCAACTCAGGACCTGACAAGCGGCCATCGCGGCCGATTACAACGGCTTTTTCGCCTTTTGCCAGCGCTGCGGTACCGAAGGCCTGGCCGATTTGAAACGCCACGTCGGCGTCCAGTGTTTTGCCAATAATGCCGCGAATATCGTAGGCTTTAAAGATGCTTGGAGAGAGTAGGGACATAAAGGCCTTAGTGTAAAAATTTAAATCAATATATAAACGCTTTTAATTCACTTGTGTTGCGTAGGGGCTGATAATCAGGGTAACAGGCGCAGATTTTTGCTCTCTATGACCGCCTTTTTATCATCCTGCATCGTGCTGCCTTCCGTGGCTTGCCAGATCAGATCTTCAATCCCACATTGAGGTTGGTATTCAGCCACTATTTTCATTAAGAGAGCACGAATTTCGGCGTAATTAAAGTCATTGCAGGCGGTTTCTAATTCCTGCAAGAAATTATTCAGGTTGTCCCATGGTATTTCGTTTTCCTGCGCCCTCATGATCAAAGGATGAGTGGTTCCTTCGACATTGTCGCCGATTAATAATTCCTCAAACAATTTTTCACCGGGACGCAAGCCCACGTGCTGGATTTCTATCGTTCCATCCGGGGTTGTTTCTGATTTAACTTCCAAGCCACTCAAATGCACCATGCGGCGCGCCAGATCGACAATTTTTACCGGCTCGCCCATATCTAAAACGAAAACATCGCCACCTTCGCCCATTGCACCGGCTTGTAACACCAGTTGAGCTGCTTCAGGGATAGTCATGAAATAGCGCGTGATTTCCGGATGCGTAAGGGTGATCGGCCCACCTTCCATAATTTGTTTGCGGAACAGCGGCACCACCGATCCCGAAGATCCCAGCACATTACCAAAACGTACCATGCAAAAACGGGTTGTGTGTTGCTTGCGTGCGCAAGCCTGCAAAATCAATTCAGCCATGCGTTTAGTGGTACCCATGACATTGGTTGGGCGAACTGCTTTATCGGTTGAGATCAGGACAAAATTTTTGACCTTTGCGCGCATCGCAGCTTGTGTAACAGTCAGCGTACCGAACACATTGTTGCGTATGCCTTCGACAGGATTATGCTCTACCAGAGGCACATGCTTATAAGCCGCAGCATGGTAGAGCGTGTCGATCGGAAAAGCGGAAAAAATCTTATCCAACTTGGCAGCATCAAGGACACTGCCAAGAAACGGCAATATTTCCAGATCCAGGTTCAGTTGCGAGCGCAAGACACTAAGTTCTTGTTCGATCGCATACAGAGCGTATTCCGACATGTCTAACAAGATCAGTTTTTTTGGCTTTTGGCGGACGATCTGACGGCACAGTTCCGATCCTATCGATCCACCAGCACCGGTCACCATGACATGTTTATTCGTGATACAGGTTGCCAGCAAACGCGCATCCGGAGCAACCTGATCACGTCCCAGCAAGTCTTCAATTTCGACATCGCGAATGTCTTGTACCCGTAACTCACCGTTGACCAGACTCTGAATCGAGGGTGTGACTTTGATCTTCAGTTTCAGGTGCTCGAGTTGATCCAGAATTTGCTTTTGTCGTGCTTTAGAAATCGTTGGCAGGGCCAATAAAATTTGTTTGATGTCGCGTTTCGGTACCAGGCTATCCAAATCGGCTGGATTATAAACTTTGATACCGGCGATGGTGGAGCCTTGTATATGCTTGTTATCATCAACGAACGCGACACACACATACTCGCCTCCTGAACGCAGGGCGCCAGCCAGCAATGCACCTGCTTTACCGCCACCATAAATACACACCGGAATTGCATTTTCGGACATACCAGCATTGAGCAACCAAGTGCGCGCAATGAAGCGACTAGCGCACAGGTAGATCATGGCACCAGCCCAATAAAAGCCAAAAATCGCCCTGGAAATTGGCATGATGTGTAACATGATGCCGATGAAAGCCAGCAATAATACTGAGGTGCTGGCACCAATGAGGATCGTACTAATAATTTTTTGATCAATAAAGCGTACTACTGCCCGATACAAGCCTATGCGTATGAAAATAGGTACTGAGATCAATGGAATCGAGATGATCAGTCCAAAGTAGTGGCGGAATAACTCTTCATTAAAACCCTCATAACGCAGCCAGATTGCCAGGATAAAAATCACAGGCAGGCAAACGGCGTCCAGACTCGCGGCAATGATTTGTTTTTGCAGCCTCGACAAGTTAATCAGATAGTGCAACATGGTGTGTCTACTTTCGCGCTTTAGGTGCTGAATGTGCAGTATATGCTTTGGGTACTTGCAGTGCTTTAATGGGTAATACCGTCACGGCGCACTACTTTGAAAAACGTCATCCACAGAATGCGAATGTCGAGCCAAAATGATTGATGTTGCAAGTAATATGCGTCCAGTTCAACCTTGACAGGAATAGGTAGTTCATCCCGACCATTGACCTGCGCCCAGCCAGTCAAGCCAGGGGCAATGGTATGTACTTGATTTTCCGTACGCAACGTAATCAAATCATCCTGATTGTAAAGTGCTGGTCGCGGACCGACAAAGCTCATATCACCATTGATGATGCTCCATAACTGTGGCAATTCATCCAGACTAGATTTGCGGATGAAGGAGCCAATCGGTGTCAGATATTGGTCGGGGTTGGTGAGTAAATGTGTCGCAACTGCGGGTGTATCTATGCGCATGCTGCGAAATTTTGGCATCTTAAAAATAACGTTGTTCTTGCCAACACGATTCGACCAATAGACCACCGGGCCTTTTGAAGTCAGTTTGACGCACAATGCCGTCAGGATCAAAGGAACGGCAAGAATGGCTGTTGCGATGAAAGCCAGAAATAAATCAAAAATGCGTTTTATCATAAACTAAGGAATGCTAAGAAATAGTTGAGTCATGCAGACTTTGCCAGCATCGTCGCAGCTAAACCTTGCTCTACCGAATAAGGCGGCGTCCATCCTAAAACTTGCTTTGCCTTGCTGATGTCTACCTGCAAAGAGCCGCACAGCCTGTCGCTGATGGCGGGACGCCTCGCGAGTTTTGCCAGCAGAATCAATAGCTTTGGTGGAAACGGCAGTAAGCGCGACGGCATGTGCAAAGCTTTGGCGCTCAGTTGTAATAATTCTGCTGTCGATAAATCGTGGTCATCGGATACCAAAAACACTTGTTGTGCCGCATTCTGATTACGCAGACAGCACAATACCAGACTGACCAAATTTTCCAGGTAAACAAAGCTGCGCTTATTCTTAATGCTGGCAAACGGTAGCGGGATGCCTTTTTCGACCCAATTCAACATACTGGCAAAATTGGCTTTGACACCGGGCCCGTAAATCAGCGGCGGACGTATGATAGTCACGTGCATTCCGCTACGTTCACCAAGAGCCAATAGTGCATTTTCTGCTTCGCGTTTGGAGATGCCATACGGATCTTGCGCTTCAGATGGGGTCGTTTCATTGTATGCATGGCCTGGCTTTGTGCCTTCGCCATTGACCTTAACTGAGCTAATAAATATGAATTGGGTTGCACCAGCTTTTGCTGCTTGTTCTGCCAGTCGCATCGTGGCATCCACGTTCACTTGCCTAAATAAGGGCAGCGGATCAGCGACTGCTTCTTGCATTACGTGTACCCGCGCTGCACAGTGAATCACAATACCAACGTCAGCCAGAAATCCTGACCAGTCAGTTTGCGCTGACAAATCGCTGAGGTGCGGATTGCTGACCTCCGCATTCAATTTATTGATGGGGCGTCTGGTCGGGCAGATCAAGCGTTCAGAATGATTCACCAGGGCCCGATAAATAGCCTGACCAACAAATCCGCTGGCTCCAGTCAGCAAAATTTTACTCTTATCCGGAAAGCGCAACTGTTCAGACATGTTTGGCACCGCTATAGACAAAATATTTGCGGAAAATGAATTTCAAAAAGCTCCGAATAAACCAATTTGCGTGGCGTGATGCAACATTACGGTTTTTGCGAGCGGCACTATGTAAGGCTTTTAATTGCGGATAGTAGCGTACACCATGCCCTAACATCAGGCTGGATCGGTAGCACAAATCTACATCTTCAAAATACATAAAATAGCGATCATCAAAACCGTGCAGGAGTTGATAATGGCTAGCTTTAAACGCCAGAAAAGCGCCCGAAGCCCAGTCGCTTAGTCCCGCCGATTTATAATCGCTTTTATTGTATGGTTCGGTCAAGGAGCGCACCCATGCCATCCGAATCGGAGAAAAGAAGTCTGGAAAGCGCCGTATATTTGCATCAGGCGTTTCAAAATTGGCATCGCGGTACAGGTTTAATGTTGCCAAGGCTGCATGATCAGCGCGCATTAAACGCACCAATTCTAATATGGTTGCCTGGTCAGTGCTGACATCCGGGTTCATAACAATAAAAATATCATCAGCTTGAATGCCTACGCTATTTTTTATCTGTGCAAATAAGAAATTATTATTTGCACCAAAGCCCAAGCCTGGCGATGCGTCGGTGTACGACACACGATGGCGCAAGCAATATTCTTTGAGTTCGCTTGATGGCAGATTGTCTTTAATCCAGACATGAATATCGTCACCTGCGTCTTGTAGTCCACCAATCTGACTTGCGATGAGCAGATCCTGGTGGCCATGACTGACGATGGCGATATGAATCATGCTGAAAATTCCATTGCTAACTTTATCATTATTGTCCAGAGATATTCTTGGGCTGATTCCGGGCGAGTCGTTAGTGCAGTGATTCGGCATTTTTGGGTATGCCAACTGCGAAAAATTAAAAACCGCCAAAAGCAGATAAAAATCGAGTATGCAACAATATCGAAACAAGCATCATTTGAAAAGCAGCTTTTAGTTCAATTTATCGTTGTTTTCGGTAAGAAGAGGCAAATATGTCTGATCGAAGGCCAGAATTTTATCAAAAATACATTGACCTTTTATTTGTCTGCATGTTTATGTGTTCACATCAATTTCCCAGCTCGGCAAACGCCGGTCGGGAAATTGACAAAAATCAGGATGAAAAAAACCTAGCAGATAAAACTTGTTACGCTATCTTGCCCAGAACATGTGCCAAAGCTGCTTCCCACTCCGGAATGTGCACATGAAACGTTGTCGCCAGCAAACTAGTATCCAGACAGGAATTGACCGGACGTTGTGCCGGGGTTGGGTATTCTGTTGCCGGGATGCCCGTGACCGTTGGCGCCGCTTTTTGCAAACGACCAGCAGCACTCGCCTGACGCATGATTTCTTGCGTAAAGCCACACCAGCTGGTGCGTCCTTTGGTGGTCAGATGGTAGGTTCCCTGATGTGATGTCCACCATGTTGCAGCATCTTCAGCCGAGTTCAACTGCGCGACGATAGCGGCGCTGATGTCGGCGATGGCATTGGCCGATGTCGGCGCACCCCATTGATCGTTCACAACACGCAATTCGTCGCGTTCGTTAGCTAGACGCAACATCGTCAACAAGAAGTTTTTTCCGAAGGTCGAATACACCCAACTTGTTCTGAAGATCAGGTATTTGCAACCGCTGGCAATAATTGCTTGTTCACCCGCGAGTTTGGTTTTTCCGTAGACGTTGACTGGATTCGTTGGTGCGTCTTCGGTGTAACTTGGCAGCTTGCCATTGTCGTCGCGTAAGCTACCGTCGTACACATAGTCTGTCGAATAATGAATCAGTCCTATACCCAGTTTCTTTGCCTGTTCAGCAAAAACGCCAGGGGCGATGGCATTGATCGCCTGTGCCAGCTCAACTTCCGTCTCCGCCTTATCAACGGCAGTGTAAGCGGCGGGATTGATGATCAGGTCCGGTTTGCAGTCGGCGACAAAGGCGGCAATCGCAGCCGCATCGCTGAGGTCAAGTTGAGCGCGGGTTGGCGCGATCACTTCGTGATGCTGACTTAAAATCGGTTGCAAAGTGTGACCGAGTTGACCCGTCACACCAGTGAGCAAAATTCTCATACAAAGACCTCTGCATCCGCCAGCAATTTGGCGACCTGATCTTTACCGGATAAGACGGGTGCTTCAGTGATTGGCCATTCAATACCAATGGCTGGGTCATTCCACATCAGGCTGCGTTCAAATTCTGGCGCCCAGTAATCCGTTGTTTTGTACAAGAATTCTGCTTTTTCGCTGGTCACCACGAAGCCATGTGCAAAACCAGGTGGTATCCACAATTGGCGCTGATTAGTGGCGGATAAAGTTACCCCCGTCCATTGACCAAAACGTGGTGAGCTTTTGCGCAAATCGACCGCAACGTCAAATACTTCGCCCGACACCACGCGTACCAGCTTACCTTGTGCTTGTTGGATCTGATAGTGCAAGCCACGTAAAATATTTTTCGCCGACATCGAGTGATTGTCCTGAACAAATTCCAGGTCAACGCCAGTCAATTCTGCAAATTTTTTGGCGTTGAAACTCTCGTAAAAAAAGCCGCGCTCATCACCGAAGACTTTCGGTTCTATGATAATGACTTCTGGTAAATTGGTTTTAATAACGTTCATAGCTTAAAAAGTTTTGTGTTGCAGAAGACGCAGCAAATACTGGCCGTATTCGTTTTTCTTCAGAGGTTGCGCTAAAGCTTCGAGTTGTTCGGCGCTGATGTAATTGCGGCGGAACGCGATTTCTTCCGGACACGCAACTTTTAAGCCCTGGCGTTTTTCTATTGTCGCCACAAACTGGCCTGCTTCAAGCAATGATTCATGGGTGCCGGTATCGAGCCATGCCATACCGCGACCCATCAATTCGACGTTCAGTTCACCTTGTTTCAGGTAGACGTTGTTGACGTCGGTAATTTCTAATTCACCACGTGGTGACGGTTTGATATTCGCGGCAATATCGCACACCTGATTGTCATAAAAATACAAACCGGTAACAGCGTAGTTGGATTTTGGCTTGAGCGGCTTTTCTTCAATGCTGATGGCTTGTTTGTTCGCATCAAAATCAACCACACCATAACGTTCTGGATCATGCACGTGATACGCAAACACGGTAGCACCTTGATTGCGGGCATCAGCATTACGCAGTTGCGGCTCAAAATCGTGACCGTAGTAGATGTTGTCGCCCAAGATCAGTGCTGATGGCGCGTTGCCGACAAATTCTTTACCGATAATGAAGGCTTGCGCCAGCCCATCTGGTGACGGTTGTACCGCGTATTGTAGATTGATACCCCACTGTGAGCCATCACCTAACAATTCGACAAAGCGTGGTGTGTCTTGCGGTGTGGAGATGATCAGGATATCGCGCATGCCGGCTAACATCAGCGATGTCAGCGGATAGTAAATCATGGGCTTGTCGTAGACCGGCAGCAATTGTTTAGAAACTGCTTTGGTCACAGGGTACAAGCGCGTGCCTGAACCACCTGCGAGGATGATCCCTTTGCGGGAAGAAGGTGTGAAACTCATGCTTGTTCCTTATTACTGTATTGCAGATCGACCCACTTCATGTAGTCACCGGATTGCACCTGAGCGACCCAGGCGTCATTAGCGAGATACCATTCCACGGTTTTACGCAGTCCGGTTTCAAAGGTTTCTGCTGGTTTCCAGCCCAATTCACGTTCGATCTTACGCGCATCAATGGCGTAGCGACGGTCGTGACCAGGACGGTCGGTAATATGTTTGATCTGATCGCGGTAGCTGCCTGTTGGCTTGGCTTGTAATTCATCGAGCAAATCGCAAATGGTATGGACGACGCTCAGATTGGTTTGTTCATTCCAGCCACCCACGTTGTAGGTCTCGCCAACGCGACCGGATTCCAGCACGCGACGAATCGCAGCGCAGTGGTCGGTTACATACAGCCAGTCACGCACTTGTTGACCATCGCCATAGACTGGCAGATCTTTACCGGCGCGGGCATTGGTGATGATCAGCGGAATTAATTTTTCAGGAAAATGATACGCACCGTAATTGTTTGAGCAATTAGTGGTCAATACTGGCATGCCATAAGTATGGTGGTAAGCGCGTACCAAATGATCAGATGCTGCTTTGGATGCGGAGTAAGGGCTGTTTGGTGCGTAGGCCGTGGTTTCAGTGAATGGCGGGTCTTCCGCAGACAAGGTGCCATAGACTTCATCGGTTGATACGTGCAGGAAGCGGAAGGCGGCTTTCTTCTCAGCATCCAGCGTATTCCAATAGGCGCGTGCTGCTTCCAATAAGGTAAAGGTACCATTGACATTGGTGGTAACAAAGGCAGCAGGGCCGTGAATCGAGCGGTCAACATGGCTTTCGGCAGCGAAGTGCAAAATCGCGCGTGGCTGGTGTTGCGCAAACAGGGCAGCTAACTTATCACCATCACAAATATCGCCTTGCACAAACAAGTGGCGTTCGTCATTGCGCAAACTGGTCAGGTTGTTTAAATTACCTGCATAAGTCAATTTATCGTAATTCAGTACCGACTCATCGGACTGTGCCAGCCAGCTCAAGACAAAATTAGCGCCGATAAAACCAGCACCGCCTGTAACAAATATCATTCTCAAACCCCTAAAGTAGTAACTTCAAATTAGCTCGCGATTTTACTAGAGTTCAGGGGGTATTAGCTAGAAATATAGGTTGTCAAAAGAGAATTTAATTTGATTTTTACATGCTTAATAGCTGGAAATTCCCCTAAATTGGCGACTTCTTGGTGCCATTTCAAAGTTCACGGAGAAATTGTAAATAGACAAAGGCGAGACTACGCACCTAGGGTTAACCTTATATCGATTTTACTAAGTGAGAGATTTAGTAAAAAATAATGGAGTCTATTAAATGGAGTCGATTAATTACTGTCTATTTGCGACAAGCAAATCCAGATAGTCGTGATAATGGCGTAGGCAAGGACCAATGTAGCGACCAATGTAAGTTTCATGGGAGCCCCCTAAGGCCGGAAAAATGAAACTGTGTTGAAGAGTTTTTCAGGATAGATATTGAAATGCATTTTGTTCGTATGGATTTGTTTCCTTCTTGTTTCTAAATGTAATTCAAATTGCTGCATAGCAACAAGGGGGGATTGAAAGTTTTGATGGTAAGCAAAAAAATGTCATTTGGGGCTTGAAAAAACAGATGCCATCGCCATGTACGGCTGCAATATGTAATTGACTGGAGGTTAAGAATGCAACACCAAGAAAATATGCAAACAGAAAATGAAACTCAGGCAGCTAAGCAGGCGGCTGAAACTGTTCAGTCAGCGGCTGAACTAGTAGCAGAAACCGAAGCGGCCATTTCTGAGGAAGTGGTTGATGCAGAAGCAAAAAATAGGCAAATCATCGCTGAACTAGAAGCGAAAGTTGCAGAATTGCAAGACGCGTTTATGCGTGCTAAAGCAGATGGTGAAAATATCCGCCGTCGTGCTCAGGAAGATATTTCTAAGGCCCACAAGTTTGCCATTGAAGGTTTCGCTGAAGCAATGGTGCCAGTCAAAGACAGCCTGGAAATGGCATTAAAGGTTGAAACACCGTCAATTGACTCCTTGAAAGAGGGTGTTGAAATGACATTGAAGCAGTTAAATGCGGCCTTTGAAAAAAATCGCCTTATGGAAATCAATCCAGTTCAAGGTGAAAAACTGGATCCTATGAAACATCAAGCCATTTCTATGGTGCCTGCTGAACAAGATGCAAACACCGTCGTTACTGTTTTGCAAAAGGGTTATAACATCGCTGATCGCTTGTTACGCCCGGCTTTAGTAACCGTTGCACAAGGTAAATAAAAAAAAGCGTAAAAAACCAGCAAAAAACGCTTGAAAAGCAGGTTTTTTACCTAATATCGGGTACAGACGAGTTATTTAATTAAGTTCTTGAAGCTTTTGATGAGTGAAAACGACAAAAGTTCAATAATTTAGATTAACTCAAAAATATTGACAAATACATAAAATCTAAATAATTCTGAGGAAAAATCATGGGAAAAATGATTGGTATTGATTTGGGTACAACCAACTCTTGCGTTGCTATCATGGAAGGCGGCCAGCCTAAAGTTATCGAAAACGCTGAAGGCGCACGTACCACGCCGTCTATCATTGCTTATCAAGAAGATGGTGAAATTCTGGTTGGCGCATCTGCGAAACGCCAGGCTGTTACCAACCCAAAAAATACACTGTTCGCGGTAAAACGCTTGATCGGTCGTAAATTCGAAGAAAAAGAAGTGCAAAAAGACATCAGTCTGATGCCTTACACGATTTCCAAGGCCGACAACGGCGATGCGTGGGTTTCCGTGCGCGACAAACGTTTGGCACCACCACAAATTTCCGCAGAAGTTTTGCGTAAAATGAAAAAAACCGCTGAAGATTACCTCGGCGAAGAAGTGACTGAAGCGGTTATTACTGTCCCAGCATACTTTAACGATGCGCAACGTCAGGCAACTAAAGATGCAGGCCGTATCGCTGGTCTGGATGTTAAACGCATCATCAATGAACCAACCGCAGCGGCATTGGCTTTTGGTCTGGACAAAAAAGAAAAAGGCGATCGCAAGATTGCAGTTTACGATCTGGGTGGCGGTACATTCGACGTATCGATCATTGAAATCGCTGACGTTGATGGCGAAATGCAATTCGAAGTATTGTCCACAAACGGCGATACTTTCCTCGGTGGTGAAGACTTCGATCAACGCGTGATCGATTACATCATTACTGAATTCAAAAACATCAATGGTCTGGATTTGTCCAAAGATCCGATTGCTTTGCAACGTATTAAAGCCTCTGCTGAACGTGCAAAAATTGAATTGTCCAGCGCACAGCAAACAGAAATCAATGAACCGTACATCGCGATGGCCAATGGCGCACCAGTGCATTTGAATTTGAAAATCACACGTGCAAAATTGGAAGCATTGGTTGAAGAACTGATCCAAAAAACCATGGAACCTTGCCGTCTGGCGATCAAAGATGCTGGCGTGAAAACATCAGACATCGACGACATCATCCTGGTTGGTGGTATGACCCGTATGCCTAAAGTGCAAGAGCTGGTCAAAGACTTTTTCGGTAAAGAACCACGTAAAGACGTGAATCCTGACGAAGCAGTAGCGGTTGGTGCAGCGATTCAAGGATCGGTCTTGTCTGGCGATCGCAAAGATTTGTTGTTACTGGACGTAACACCGTTGTCCCTGGGTATCGAAACTCTGGGCGGTGTAATGACTAAGATGATCCAGAAGAACACAACGATCCCCACCAAGTTTAGCCAGGTGTTCTCGACAGCGGATGACAATCAGCCAGCTGTAACGATCAAGGTTTATCAAGGTGAGCGTGAAATCGCTGCCGGTAACAAAGGCTTGGGCGAATTCAATCTGGAAGGTATTCCACCAGCAGCACGTGGTACACCACAGATCGAAGTGACTTTTGATATCGATGCGAACGGTATTTTGCACGTAGGTGCAAAAGACAAAGCCACTGGCAAAGAAAATAAAATCACGATCAAAGCTAACTCTGGTCTGACTGAAGAAGAAATCCAGAAAATGGTGAAAGACGCAGAATTAAATGCGGAAGAAGACAAAAAAGTCAAAGAATTGGCTGAGTCCCGCAATCAAGGTGATGCATTAGTTCATTCCACCAAAAAAGCGTTGTCTGAACATGGCGATAAGTTAGAAGCTGGCGAAAAAGAGAAGATCGAAGCAGCGATCAAAGATCTGGAAGATGTACTGAAATCCGGTGACAAAGCTGAGATTGACACTAAATTGGGCGCGCTCTCTACAGCATCCCAAAAGCTCGGTGAAAAAGTGTATGCCGACATGCAAGCGCAACAAGCTGCTGCCGGTGCTGCAGGTGGCGCAGGTGCGGCTGGCGCAGAAGCACATGCGAAGGATGACGACGTTGTTGATGCTGACTTTAAAGAAGTCAAAGATAACAAGTAATCCCGTCACCCAATAACGGCGACGTATAAGCGCAGAGGCGCAGAGGCCGCAGAGAAAATCAAATAATCTCTGCGTCTCTGCGCTTTTGTAGTAACTGTTTTTGAACTTTTAAAATGACACATTGAACGCGACTGTCGCACAATGTGAATCAATAAAAACAAGGTGTAATCGAGATGGCGAAGCGTGATTTTTACGAAATTCTCGGAGTCGGTAAAAACGCCTCAGAAGAAGAAATTAAAAAGGCTTATCGTAAGCTGGCGATGAAATACCATCCGGATCGTAATCCGGATAACAAGGCTGCCGAAGAAAAATTCAAAGAAGCCAAAGAAGCTTACGAGATGCTTTCAGATAGCCAAAAGCGTGATGCCTATGACCGTTACGGCCATGCTGGTGTTGACCCAAATATGGGCGGTGGCGGAGGTGGCGGTGCCGGTGGTTTTGCAGATGCGTTTGGCGACATTTTCGGTGATATCTTTGGTGGTGGCGGTGGTCGCCGCAGTGCCGGACCTCAGGTCTATCGTGGTGCAGATTTGCGCTATAACCTTGAGATCACTTTAGAGCAAGCAGCGAACGGTTTTGATACCACGATCCGTGTTCCAAGCTGGGATGAATGCGACACTTGCCATGGCTCAGGCGCTAAACCTGGAACCTCTCCTGTGACATGTACCACTTGCGCCGGACACGGTCAGGTGCGCATGCAACAAGGCTTGTTCAGCATTCAGCAAACCTGTCCTAAATGCCACGGTACAGGCAAAATGATTCCCGATCCATGCCCGACTTGCTCTGGTGTTGGTCGTATCAAACGCAATAAAACCCTGGAAGTGAAGATTCCAGCCGGTATTGATGACGGCATGCGTATTCGTTCATCCGGCAACGGTGAGCCTGGCGTCAATGGCGGGCCTCCGGGCGATCTGTATGTTGAAATCCATATCAAACAGCATCCAGTGTTCCAACGCGAAGGCGATGATTTACATTGTGAAATTCCGATTTCCTTTGTCAAAGCAGCTTTAGGTGGTGATATTGAAGTACCAACACTCAGCGGTAAAGCATCATTTACCGTGCCTGAAGGTACGCAATCTGGTAAGACTTTCCGCTTGCGTAGTAAAGGCGTCAAAGGTGTGCGTTCTGGATACGCTGGCGACTTGTTCTGCCACGTTGTGATTGAGACACCAGTAAAACTGACCGAGAAGCAAAAAGACTTGCTACGCGAGTTTGAGCAATTGACGGTTGAAGGCGGTTCAAAACACAACCCACAAAGCAAGACCTGGATGGATAAAGTGAAAAAGTTTTTTGAATAAAACGGCTTTGAACACTTCGTCGCATAAAGCATAGCCCTGTTGAATTTCAGCAGGGCTTTTTTTTACCCACAAATGCGCCCTTAAATTGTGCAAATTAGAAAAAATGCTCCAAAAAAGCACAAGAGAACTAGCAGGATTTAGGTTAAGCTAAATGACCATTTACAAAAGCTTACAAATATAATGGGACATTGTTGAGCGTTCGATTTCTTCGGACGGTAATATTTTTACTCTCAACATGAGAT
Organism: Undibacterium sp. Dicai25W; assembly: GCF_049340505.1. NCBI lineage: Bacteria > Pseudomonadati > Pseudomonadota > Betaproteobacteria > Burkholderiales > Oxalobacteraceae > Undibacterium > Undibacterium sp. Dicai25W. The sequence goes on from NZ_JBMPOQ010000014.1 coordinate 53,934, forward strand.
CATCGATCAGAGGAGACAAAATGCGTTTGATGAAATTGAAATTTTGGTTAGCTGTATGTGGCTTAGCGATGGGCGTTGCTACCGGGGTTCATGCAACGGAAGTCGCTGGTGTGAAGTTGGATGATACATTGCAGCTCGCCAATACCGAACTCAAGTTAAATGGCGCTGGTATACGCTACAAAGCAATTTTTAAAGTATATGTTGCTGGTTTGTACTTGAAAGAAAAAAAGACCACGGTCCAAGATGTTCTGAATTCTGACGGTCCGCGTCGTGTAACCTTGGTGATGATGCGTGATCTGAGCAGTGAAGATTTTAGCCGTGGATTTATGCAAGGGATACAAAAAAATACGGATAAAGGAGATAAAGCCAAACTCACTTCTCAGTTTTTGCGTTTTGGAGAATTGTTCGCATCCGTTCCCGAGCTGAAAAAGGGTGATGTGATGACCAATGACTGGATCCCTGGTGTTGGTACCGTGGTTGCCCTCAACGGTAAAAAAATGGGTGATCCTTATCCGGATATTCTTTTCTACAATGCCCTACTGCGTATTTGGCTGGGTGAAAGCCCAGTTGATAGTGGTCTGAAGAAGGCCATGCTAGGTGAGTCAGAGAACCGTAGCGCATTCCGCTAACTTATTTTAGTTTTCGTTCATAAAGAAGAGAAGGAGAGGTTCCTTCTCTTTTTTTTAAAATTTGAATTTGTTATCTTCCTCTCGTCACCCCGCTAGATGCTGGTAATGTACATACATCAACATTATTCAGTGCGTGGGCTGGTCGTTATCACCATTTATCCTGATGTTGCAAGCTCACTGGTTTCCATCATCGATTCTCTGGTGTGGGGGCATAGGCAATGATTTGATAGAATCCTTGATTGATTGCCGTTCATCCAAGCTGAGCAGAAATAACAGGGATGTCGGAGAAACGGTTAAAATCATGCCTGTTTCACATTCAAGGCAATACGATGGTAGACCAAATCCGAACAGAATTGACCCCAGCGCAGTTGTTTGAAAACAATCGCCGTTGGGCGCAAGCGATACACGATAAAGATGCAGATTTTTTTAAAAAACTTGCTGCACAACAAAATCCGGAATACTTGTGGATAGGTTGTTCTGATAGCAGAGTTCCGGCAAATGAATTACTTGGTTTGCTTCCCGGTGAATTATTTGTTCACCGTAATATTGCCAATGTTGTCGTTCATTCAGACTTAAATTGTTTGTCTGTGTTGCAGTTTGCGGTTGACGTCTTGGGCGTAAAGCACATTATTATTTGTGGCCATTATGGTTGTTCCGGCGTACACGCAGCAATGACGGGTGGACGTGTTGGCTTGGCTGATAACTGGCTTCGTCATGTGCAAGACGTGCACCAAAAATACGAACGTTATATGGGCGAAACCCTGAATCTGAAAGAACGTGGCGATCGTTTGTGCGAACTCAACGTAATCGAACAAGTGGTTAATGTTTGCAAGACGACGGTGATTCAGGATGCGTGGGAGCGCGGACAAGAGGTTACGGTACATGGTTGGGTATATGGCTTGCAAGATGGTTTGCTCAGTGAGCTCGGCATGACGGTCAGTTCCCCTGAGACGCTGGCTGGCCATGTGAAGGCAAGTCTGGCGCGCTATTCTGGATCAATTTAATTGACGAAAAATTGGGGGCAATGTTGCTCCCAATTTACTTTAGCTTTTAATGGTATGCTGAACTTTTTGTTTTTATGCTTAACTGTTTTTATACATTAAGCTGACTGAACTTAAGCAAATTGCCGGGTAAAAAAGTGAATCTTATACAGCCAAAAAAATTGCTTTTATCCAAGTGGACTGCGATGGAAATCGTTGCTAAACAAAAGCATTTTATTGTGACCAAACTGGTTGAGCCAATGGACCCCGATCAGCCGCCAGAGTTGATCGAAATTGAAGCGGTCTATAGCAAGGCTGTGCGCCAGATTCCCTGGCGCGACTTATGCGATGATAGTCAATGGCAGCGGGGGTGGAAATGAGTTTAGATTCTTTTCCGCCAAATATGCGCGCATTGGTGATTGGTTCGACTGGTGCGATTGGCGCTGCGTTTGTGCGACTCCTGCACGCGCATCGTGCTGATGCGCAGGTGATTGAGTTGCATCGCCACTCAAGACCGGCGATTGATTTTACGAACGAACAGAGCATAGAGCGAGCTGCACAGGCTGTAGCGCCGCAGGGGCCGTTTCACCTGATCATTAACGCCACAGGTATTTTGCATGGTGATAATTTTATGCCAGAGAAAAAACTGGCTGACCTGGAATACCAATACCTCAAACATATTTTTGAAATCAATACGTTTGGACCAGCTTTGGTCATGCGTTACTTCACGCCCTTACTTGACCGGGAGCGCGGTGTGATGGCGTTGTTATCTGCAAAGGTGGGGAGCATAGAAGATAATCGCTTAGGTGGTTGGTACAGCTACCGCGCTTCAAAAGCGGCACTGAATATGTTGGTTAAAACGGCAGCGATAGAATTAAAACGTAGTCAGAAAAATGCCGTTTTATTGGCTTTGCATCCGGGTACCGTGCAATCCGGACTGTCGCAACCGTTCCGTGGTGGAAGTCTGGCCAGAAATGCGGATGATGCGGTTACAGATATGCTCAATGTGATTAATCAAAAAACACCTGATCAATCGGGTAAATTTTATACCTACGATGATCAGCAGCTACCATGGTAGCCGCTCTCGTCTGTTTCAATTCTTCAAGTCACTAAGCGATAGCCTACGCCGGTTTCAGTAATAAAATGCTTAGGCTGGGCCGGTTCACGTTCTAGTTTCTGACGCAAATTCGCCATGTAAATTCTGAGGTAATGACTACTTTCAGAATGGTTTGGCCCCCATACTTCTTTGAGTAACTGCTGATGCGTCATGACTTTACCGGCGTTGCGTGCCAACACCGATAACAGACGATATTCGAGTGGGCTCAGGTGGATGGCTTCTTCGCCGCGCGTCACGGTGCGCAAGCCAAAGTTAATGTTGACTTCGCCAAACTGAAAAATCGATTCAGCCTGCGCATTTGCAGGTTGACGGCGGCGCAAGTGCGCACGGATACGTGCAATCAATTCGGCCGCTCCGAAGGGTTTGCTCAGGTAGTCATCGGCACCCGCATCGAGTGCGGCGACTTTTTCCTGTTCTTGCGTGCGGGCCGATAAAACGATGATCGGCACTTCACTCCAGCTACGCACGTCACGTATGACGTCGAGACCGTTCATGTCAGGCAAACCAAGATCGACGATCAACAAGTCAGGTTTGCGTGTGGCACAAGTAATTAAGCCTTGTTTTCCGGTTTCACTTTCATAAACTTCCATCCCTTCTGCCTCAAATGCAGCAGTAAGAAACCGACGGATTTGTTTTTCGTCTTCTATCAGGACGATGTGTATTTTGCTTTCGCTCATGCTATTTCCGACTCGATGACAGGGGGCATTGCGGGCGCATTGCCAATAGGAAGAGAGAAGGTAAATTGTGCGCCCCCATCTTCCAGCGTTTCTCCCCAGATTTTACCACCGTGTGCATTGACAATGGCTTCACAGATTGCCAGACCCAGACCAACCCCAGGGCTCGCTGATTCGACATCACCACGCGTGAATTTTTCAAAAATATTGATACCCGTTGGTAAGCCCGGGCCGTTGTCGGTAATGACGACCCAGACGTCGTCTTTGTGTTTGACGGCAGCTAAGTGAATCATTCCTTCGCCGTACTTAGCCGCATTCTCAATTAAATTGCACAGTACACGTTCAATTAACACCGCATCAAAAGAAAGCAAAGGAAGGTCTTTTGGAATATTGGTTTCCAATTGATGACCGATCAGACTGTGGTGGCATGCGCGCAGTGCACTGCCAACCACTTCTTCCAATGGTTGCCATTGCAAATTCAAATTGATTTTACCGGATTGCAGGCGTGCCATATCTAACAAGTTGGCCACCAAACCGCTCATCCTGAGGGCTTCTTCATGAATAGCATGACTTAATTCGTGACGTTTTTCTTCGGTTAAATCAGTTTGTTCATCAAGGGTGCTGGCTAAACCAACGATGGCGGTCAATGGTGTGCGTAAATCATGCGAAATAGCCGAGAGCAGTGAGTTACGCAGACGTTCTGCCTCCATATTGATCAGCGCATCTTGGGCAACGTCGACATAATGTACGCGCTCTAAAGCCAGTGCAATTTGGGAAGCGAAGGTATCCAATAATTGCTGCTGCTCTGGTTGGAAAATCTGTTGCTGATCATGCGGTGCAATCGCCAGCACGCCGCGCGTGCGCATGGGCGCTTGCAAAGGGATATACAACACCGCATTAGAGGGCAGAGTATTGGTACCTAGCCCAGCTTTTTGTGCGTTATCGTAGACCCATTGCGCGACATCGGTATCGAGCTCTTGTAAGGTTGATTTCTCATTGCCACCAGACACTGGTGGACGTACTTTTTCGTGGCTATCTGGCAGCAAGACTGCAACTTTGGCCTGGAACACTGGTGCTACATGTTCGGTACTGATTTCGATAATTTGCTCTATCATCAATGCGCCTGACAAAGATTTTGTCATGGTATAGAGCGCATCGGCACGGCGTTCGCGGTAGTGCGCGATACGTGCCTGAAAGCGCAGATTCGCCATCAAATTACTGATGATTAGCGATACCGCCAGCATAATCGCAAACGTAAATAAATACTGGCTATCGCTGACGCTGAAAGAAAATCGTGGGGGCACGAAGAAAAAATCAAAACTCGCCACACTCAGGAAAGACGCAAGTATAGATGCGCCTCTCCCAAAGCGAATCGCAATAAATACAACGGCCAACAAATACAACATTACCACATTAGCGAGATCAAAAATTTGCGTCAAACCTGCACTGATGAGAGTCGCACCCATACAAACGACTGCTGTCCAGATGTAATCGCTGGTGCTGGTTTTCTTTTCTTGTTCAGAGTTCAAATGGCTTGTGCCAACGATGCCGCGTGATTTTTCTGAACTGGCTTCCAGATCATGTCCCACCATCACAATATCGATATCTTTGGTGCGGTTTGCCAGTTCATCAGCGAGACTATTCCGACGCAAACGTTCCCAAGCAGGACGTAAAGATTTGCCAATAACGATTTTTGAGACATTGCGACTTTGTGCATAGCTCAATAGCAGCGTTGGTAAGCTTTCACCTGCCAGCGTTGTGGTCTCGGCACCTAACTCTTGCGCAAGTTTGAGCGTTTTCATAATCGCTTCGCGCTTGTCGTTGTTAAGATTCTGTAGCTTTGGCGTTTCGACATAAACCGCGATCCAATCAGCCCGCAGGCTAGCAGCAAGGCGTGCTGCGCCGCGTACTAATTTGCTGGCGCTTTCATCGGGGCCTATGCAAACCAGCAAACGCTCTTTGGCTTGCCAGACTGTATTGATAGACTGGTCTGCGCGGTAATCGCGCATTTGGACGTCAACCTGATCGGCGGTGCGGCGCAATGCCAGTTCACGCAAGGCGATCAGATTCCCTTTGCGGAAAAAATTCTTGGCAGCCCGTTGGGCCTGTTGTTCCAGGTAAACTTTGCCTTCTTTGAGGCGGCGTAGTAATTCATCCGGTGGCAGATCAACCAGCGTAATTTCATCGGCTTGATCAAACACTTTGTCTGGCACCGTTTCCCAAACACGAATGCCGGTAATTTGCCCCACGACGTCATTGAGTGTTTCTAAATGCTGTACATTGACGGTCGTGTAGACGTTGATTCCGGCGGCGAGTAATTCTTCGATATCTTGCCAGCGTTTGGCATGGCGTGATCCGGCGACGTTGGAATGGGCTAATTCGTCCATCAATATCAGATCGGGATGACGCAGCAAAGCTTCGTCAATATCAAACTCGGACAGAATGCGGTCTTTGTACTGAATTTTTTTCGGCGGTAAGACGTCGAGGTTTTGACTGATTTGTACCGTATCTTGTCGACCATGTGTTTCGACGACGCCGACTAATACGTCAACGCCATTGGCTTTCTGCGCGTGCGCGGCATTCAGCATCGCGTAGGTTTTACCGACTCCGGCACAGGCACCGAAAAAAATTTTCAAGCGACCACGTTGTTGTCGCTGGTCATCGCGCTGGATTTTATCTAGCAGTGCATCTGGATCGGGACGGTAGGTATTCATTGTCTCAATAGTGAAATTGCCCGGTAAGACTATGCAAGACCGGGCAGGATTATTGTGCATGCCGATTGCATGCACAATGTATTTCTGATTTATAACAACTTAATGCAATTGATCAAGCGCCAGATTCAGTTCAAGTACATTAACGCGTGCTTCGCCAAATAAGCCAAATTGTGGTTCTTTAGTGTTGCTTGCAATTAAATCACGGACTTGTTCCACTTTCAAGCCGCGTGCTTTTGCTACACGTTGCGCTTGATAAGTTGCTGCCGCTGGACTGATTTCAGGATCCAAACCACTACCTGATGCTGTGACCAGATCAACAGGAATTGCTGCTTTGTTCTCTGGGTCTGCATCGTGCAATGCCTTGATGCGATCTTCGATAGCTGCTTTCAATGCTGGATTAGTTGGACCCTGGTTAGAACCGCCAGATGCCAGACCATTGTAAGCAAAAGTACCAGCGCCGGATGGTCTGCCCCAAAAATTCTTTGGATCAGAGAAATTTTGGCCAATTAATTTCGAGCCTAAAATTTTTCCATCTTTTTCGATAATACTGCCATTCGCCTGATTGTTAAAAGCGACCTTGCCTACACCTGTTACCGCTAATGGATAAACGATGCCGGTCACTGCGGTCAACAAAACGAAGGAAGCGACTAAGGGACGTAAAATTTTCATGATGTGCTTTCGATTCTTTTCGTTTTATACCAGACCAAAGATGGTAAGGATGATGTCGATCAATTTAATACCAATGAACGGTACGATCAAACCACCTACACCATAGACCAGTAAGTTACGACGCAATAAAACATCAGCGCCCAGGGCACGATATTTAACACCTTTCAATGCCAATGGAATCAAGAACACGATGATCAATGCATTGAAAATAACTGCCGACATGATCGCACTTGCCGGGCTGGTCAAATGCATCAGATTTAATGCATTCAACTGTGGGTAGGTTGTGGCAAACATCGCAGGAATAATCGCGAAGTATTTAGCAACGTCATTGGCAATGCTGAAGGTCGTCAGAGAACCGCGTGTCATCAGCATTTGCTTACCGATCTCAACGATTTCGATCAATTTGGTTGGGTTAGAATCCAGATCGACCATGTTACCGGCTTCTTTCGCTGCCTGAGTACCGCTGTTCATCGCTACCGCTACGTCAGCTTGTGCCAGTGCTGGGGCATCGTTGGTACCGTCACCAGTCATCGCCACCAACTTGCCTTCGGCCTGATGGGAACGGATTAATTTCAATTTATCTTCTGGTGTTGCTTCCGCCAGGAAATCATCCACGCCTGCTTCAGCCGCGATGGCAGCAGCTGTTAAGCGATTGTCACCGGTGATCATAATGGTTTTGATACCCATTTTGCGCAATTCGGCGAAGCGTTCTTTGATACCACCTTTCACGATATCTTTGAGCTCAATTACACCCATGACACGTTGGTCATCAATGACCACCAAAGGTGTACTACCCTGGCGTGCAACCTGATCAACGGTGTCTATCACTGCTTGTGGGAAACTATGGCCCATTTCAGTGAAGTATTTGCGGGTCGCATCGACAGAGCCTTTACGAATTTTGCGAACGACACCAGCCTGGTTCAGATCAACACCACTCATACGGGTTTGTGCCGTAAAGGGGATGAATTCTGCACCCAGCGCTTGAATATCACGTTCACGCAATTGGAATTTTTGCTTCGCCAGAATAACGATACTACGACCTTCTGGTGTTTCATCTGCCAGCGAAGACAATTGTGCTGCATCTGCCAATTGTTCTTCAGTTACGCCTGGGGCAGGGTAGAACGTGGACGCCTGACGATTACCCAAAGTAATCGTACCGGTTTTGTCCAGCAACAAAACGTCAACGTCACCAGCTGCTTCAACCGCACGACCAGAAGTTGCAATCACGTTGGCTTGCATCATACGGCTCATACCCGCCACACCAATCGCTGACAACAACCCACCAATGGTCGTTGGGATCAAGCACACCAGCAATGCGACCAATACGGTGATGGTTACTGGTGTACCAGCACCGGAAGCTTCAACGCTGAATTGGGAGAATGGCAGCAAAGTGACAGTCGCTAACAGGAACACGATAGTCAATGCGACCAACAAAATCGTCAAGGCGATTTCATTTGGTGTTTTTTGACGTTTCGCACCCTCGACCATGGCGATCATACGATCCAAGAATGCTTCCCCTGGATTGACAGTCACGCGTACGATGATCCAGTCAGACAATACACGGGTACCACCAGTGACGGCACTGAAGTCACCGCCGGATTCGCGGATGACGGGTGCAGATTCACCGGTAATCGCGGATTCATCGACAGAAGCAACACCTTCGATGACTTCACCATCAGCTGGTACGACGTCATTGGCTTCGATCAGAATGATATCGCCTTTGCGTAAGGTCGAACCACTGACTAACATTTGTGGTGCGTTACGTTTAGCTGTCGCCAGTTTTTTAGCGCGTACATCTTGTTTAGCACCACGCAGGGATTCTGCCTGAGCTTTACTACGGCCCTCTGCCAATGCTTCTGCAAAGTTGGCAAACAGGACGGTAAACCACAACCATAAACTGACAGCAAGAATGAAACCTGCTGGTGCTTCGCCTTTGCTGACGTAGGCTTGAACGGTTAATGCGGAGGTCAGAATACTACCGATATACACCACAAACATAACCGGATTTTTCATCTGGATTTGTGGTTGCAATTTGCGGAAAGCATCGACAATCGCTGGTTTTACTATGCTGGAATTCAGCAACGATAATTCGACTTTATGGCTCATTTTCTTCTTTCTTTTATTGGGCGATCATGGTCAGGTGTTCAACGATAGGACCGAGCGCCAATGCAGGGATGTAGGTCAATGCACCTACAATAATCACTGTACCGAGCAGCAGAGCGACAAACAGCGGGCCATGCGTAGGCAAGGTACCTGCAGTCGCTGCCAGACGTTTTTTACGTGCCATCGCACCGGCAACTGCCAGAATAGGAATGATGATGAAGAAACGACCAAACCACATTGCAATTGCTAACATCGTGTTATAGAACGGTGTGTTTGCATTCAAACCTGCAAATGCGCTACCGTTGTTATTTGCTGCAGAGACGAACGCATATAAAATTTCTGTGAAGCCATGCGCACCCGGATTTGATATGCCTGCTTTACCATCTGCAACCATGACCGAGATCGCCGTACCAACCAGTACCAACAATGGGCCAATCAGAATAGTGATGGCGATCATTTTCATTTCAAATGCTTCGATTTTCTTGCCCAGATATTCTGGCGTACGACCAATCATCAAGCCCGCAATAAACACTGCCATGATCGCGAAAATCAACATGCCGTACATACCTGCACCGACACCACCAAACACCACTTCACCCAGCTTCATCAATACCAGTGGTACCATGCCGCCGATCGGTGTAAATGAATCATGCATAGAGTTCACGGCGCCGCAGGATGCTGCTGTGGTAATTGTTGCGAACAAGCCAGAAGCTGCGATACCGAAACGAGTTTCCTTCCCTTCCATATTGCCGCCAGCCTGAGACATTGCTGGCGTACTGTTCATCGCCTGATCGAGACCTAATTTTGCGAACACCGGATTACCTTGTTGTTCTGCGACGATAGCGATACCGGCAAACGTCACAAACAAGATAGCCATGACTGCAAAAATTGCCCAACCCTGACGTTTATCACCTACCATTTTGCCGAACGTGATACACAATGCCGCTGGGATAATAAAGATCGCGATCATTTGTAAAAAGTTCGAAAACGGCGTTGGGTTTTCATAAGGATGTGCGGAGTTCGCATTGAAGAAACCACCACCATTGGTGCCGACCATTTTGATCGCTTCTTGTGAAGCGACCGGACCCATAGGCAAAGTTTGTGTCGTCGTGCTTTGCGCTTCCATGACTGGTTTACCAGCCGCATCATTGATTGGTGCGCCAGCAGCATCGACTTTAGGAATGGTGTAGTCGAGCTTTTCAACTAATTGCGCAGTTTTGTAGGCGTCAAAGTTTTGGATCACGCCTTGGCTCAAAAATCCAACAGCAAATACAAACGACAACGGAACCAGAATGTACAAAGTGCCGCGTGTCAGATCAACCCAAAAATTACCGATGCTTTGTACGGTGTGACGTGCAAAACCGCGAATCAGTGCAACTGCGACGGCCAGACCTGTCGCAGCGGAGAAAAAGTTTTGTACGCTTAAACCCGTCATTTGAGTCAAATAACTCATGGTGGTTTCTGGCGTATAACTTTGCCAGTTGGTATTGGTGACAAAACTAATCGCTGTATTGAACGATGAGTCCGTACCAACGCCAGGCAAAGCCTGAGGATTCAATGGTAAAACTAGTTGCAGACGTTGCAAGGCATAAACTACGATCACGCCAAGGACGTTAAATGCCATTAATGTGACGGCATAGTGCTTCCACGACATTTCTTCAGCAGGATCAACTCCGAAAATTTTGTAGAAGAATTTTTCTACAGGTTGCAACAACCATGAAAGGGCGTTCTTTTCGCCGCTCATGACTTTATTGATATACAGACCCAAAGGCACGGCAAGTACTGTCAGTACCACCATATACAGTGCGATTTGGAAAAAGGCTGAGTGATTCATCAGAATGCCTCCGGTTTCAACAGGGCATACACCAGATAAACCAACAACAAAGCGGAAACTACCGCTGCGATAATTTGAAACAGGCTCATAAGCCGCCTCCAAGATGGCTGCAACCCTTGATCAGGGCAAATGTACATACTGCAAATACCAGCATGTATCCCAAATATAAAAATTCCATATGACCTCCAGTGAATTCCTTTAATGACAGTTAGCACGATATGGAAAATGGGATAAAGATGTCGTATAGCTTGAATGGTGCTGTATAAAAAATGTGTAAACGTCGTTATATATATGGTCAAAAGTCCATTTTTACGAAAGGTGCCTGCTCGATTAACACCGGAGCGGCTCTCATCAATTGAGTCGACTTTTCCTCGTAACGGTACATATTTACGCTGTTTTTGAATGCTGACTTTTTATTAAGTTAACTTGTTCAAGAAAAGATTTCACCAAGCGATTCTCTTTGCGTTCGGCAAGGCAGTAGACATAGGTTTTTGTGACGACCGGATCGCCTTCAATGCGGAGGCGGTGAATTCTTGGATCTGGAACAAATTCAGCCTCAGAAACAGCGCCTAAACCTAGCCCGCGTGCGACTGCTTCGCGTAGTGCTTCACGGCTGCCTATTTCCATTGCAATACGTGGCGTTACGCCAGCAGCTTTTAGTACACTTTCTAATTCCAGGCGTGTTTTGGAACCGTGTTCGCGCATGATCAAAGCTTGCCCCTGTAGCTCGCTCAAAGAAATAACATCGCGTTTGGCAAACGGGTGGTTGACATGGGCAAATAACACTACCGCATGTTCTGCGTACGGGATCGCCATAAAGCGCGGATCATCGTTATAGCTCGCTAAAACTGCCACATCAGTGACGTAATTTTCCAGATCGTTCAAGGTATCGACCGAATTACTCAGGCGAACGGATAACTCGATATTCGGATAACACTGTCGATATGCATCAATGATCTCCACCACATGAAAAGGCCCGACCGCGCCGATTTTCAGATGTCCGGTATTTAACTCGCCGGAATTACATAACAAGCTATGCGCATCGACTTCTAATTCCGCAATCTTTTGGGCAATAGGAAGCAAGCGCTGTCCCGTGTCGGTCAATTGCAGGCGTCGCCCACGGCGATGAAAAAGTTCGACATTAAATTGCTTTTCCAGCGCCTGAACCTGGGCTGTTAGCGTCGGTTGACTAACGCCTTGCACACGTGCAGCAGCACTAAAACCGCCATGGCGGGCAACGACTAAAAACGCGCGGAGTTGGCTTGGGGTCATATATCGATTTAATGTATAGATTTTATCTATAGTTTGATATGATTTTTTTGATTATATCAATAATGAACTAGTCACAATTGCTTTTTATACTTTCTACACCTGACCAAAATGTTGGTCAGTTATATTTAATTTCTTTTATCCTGCTTGCGAGAAAAATGATGAAAAAAACCATACGACGCTTCGCTGCTCTCCTCCTGGCATTATCCTTTAGCAGCCTTAGTGCTTCGGCTGAAACTCTGACTATTGGTCTGATTCCATCTGAAGATGCTCAGGCAATGTTAAAAAATAGTAAAGCTGTGATGGACAGCATCCAAACGCAGACAGGCATGACAGTAAGGCCATTTATTGCAACGGATTACAACGGCATCATAGAGGCACTGCGCGCCAAAAAACTTGATGTTGCTTATCTGGGACCATTTTCTTATGTACTCGCCAGCAGTATTGCTAACGTGGAAGCGTTTGCCGTTGCTGAAACTAAGAAAACCGGTAAAAGCTCTTACAAGAGCCTGATCATTGTTCGTAAAGACAGTAATCTCAAAGATTTGAATCAACTCAAAGACCACACCATGGCATTTGTTGATCCGACTTCCACATCGGGACATTTATTTCCGGCAGCTGGTTTGCAAAAAAATGGTATCGATCCGAATAAATTTTTTTCTCGTGTGATTTTCTCTGGTTCGCATGATGCCAGTATTCTTGCCGTCGCCAATAAAAAGGTAGATGCCGCCGCCGTAGCTGATCGCATTTATTTCGCAGCCATCGCTAGTGGTACCGTGAAAGAAAGTGATTTCAATATTGTCTGGACTTCACCGGATATTCCCGAGTCACCGATGGTCTGGCGCAAAGATTTGTCGCCTGAATTAAAGGTGAAAATTGCAGCTGCATTTGCGAATGTCAAAAATCTCGAATGGGGTGACCAAGGTGTGTTGAACGGCTTTCAGAAGACTAATGATGCTGCCTACAATCCGGTTCGTGAGACTGCACAGATTTTGAACCTGAACCTGAAGACCATGAAATGATACGCATTAGAGCATTACACAAGTACTATGGTGACAACCACATTTTGCGCGGAATTGATCTCGACGTAAAACAGGGTGAATTTCTTGTCATTCTTGGACCATCCGGCGCGGGCAAATCTACTTTGTTACGTTGTATCAATGGCTTAGTACAAGCGGATGCTGGCGAGTTGCAAGCTGTGGGTTTTGATGCCATGGATACGCGGCAATATCGTAACTTGAGGCAGCAGGTTGCGATGATATTCCAGCATCACAATGTTATGTTGCGTTTGTCTGTATTGAAAAATGTTTTGACTGGCCGGTTAGGACAAATGTCAGTGTTTGCATCGATTTGCCAATGGTTCTCGACAGCGGATGTGGAACTGGCGATGGATTGTTTACGGCGTGTGGAGCTTGATCACAAAGCCCATGCCAGAACCGATGCATTGTCGGGCGGGCAGCGACAGCGGGTAGGGATTGCACGTGCTCTGGCACAAAAACCCAAGGTGATACTGGCTGATGAACCCGTGGCTAGTTTGGATCCCAAAACCTCACGCATGGTGTTGCACTATTTGCGTGCTGCTTGTGATGAACTGGGTATCACGGTGATTTGTAATTTACATCAGGTCGATTATGCGCGTGAATTTGGTGACCGTATTGTCGGACTTTCCGGTGGCAAGTTGGTGTTTGACGGCACGAGTGATGAGTTACGCGACAGCGCATTAAATTTGATTTATTCGGGTACAACCTTTCCTCAAATTTTACCTGTAACCGCAGAGACCAATACATCAACAGAACTGTTGGTACAGGGAGTTGCATCATGAAATTTGCCAGCTATAAAAACCATGTCTGGATTGCGCCAAGACCAAGCGGCTTGCGATCCTGGTTAATATCAATTGCTACTCTGGTGACGGTCATCTATGTGCTGCGTTGGAGTGCGCAGGGAACAGAACTGAATTGGAATGAATTGGCGGGTGGTTTGCCGCAGATTGCAGATTTTTTACAGCGCTCGTTTCCTCCCAATTGGCAGGTTATGGGGAATTTACTCAAACCAGCGATTGAGACTGTACAGATCGCAATTTGGGGCACCTTGTTGGGGCTATTTTTCGCTATTCCGATTTCTTTTTTAGCCGCCAGAAATCTGAACAAGAACCGCTATTTATATCAAACGGTGCGTCAGCTGTTGAATGTGATTCGTAGTATCAACGAATTGATCTTGGCTTTGGTTTTTGTTTCTGCGGTGGGACTCGGACCATTTCCTGGCGTGTTGGCTTTGGCTTTACATGGCATTGGCATGATAGGAAAATTTTTTGCCGAAAGCATAGAAGAGATAGATGAAGGGCCTTTGGAAGCTTTGCGATCGACCGGTGCCCGACCTTTGCAAGTGATCGCGTTTGGCGTGATTCCGCAAGTTTTGACGGCGTGGATTGCCATTATTTTATATCGCTTTGAAGTCAATTTACGACAGGCGACGGTGCTGGGTATGGTGGGCGCAGGAGGTCTTGGATTTGAGCTGGTGAATAGCCTGAAGCTGTTTAAATATCAGGATACCGCGAGTTGCATCATTGTCGTGACGTTGATGGTAGTGATTGCCGATACCGTGTCTAGCCGACTACGTTATGCGATTCAAGACGGTAGCCACTGATTGCTTTTAACGACGTTCTGGCCTATTACAAATCAAAGCGGTTGATGCTGATGTAGATATTGATCTAGATCTAGAGGCATCGCCGCATTCTTTGGAAAATATTATGTGGAATTTTTATAATCCGGTGGCGATCCACGCGGGACTGGATAGTCTCGTCCATCTGCCACAGGTGTTGCAAGGTCGGCGTGCCTTATTGATTACATTTAAAGAAGCGGAACAAATTGGGTTGACCGCGCGTGTCCGCGCCTTATTGGGTGATCAGTTGGTCGCGATTGAGTCGGACGTCTTGCCGAATCCTGATGTGCGCTGGCTGGCAACTATGTATGAACGAATCTGGTCTGCTCATCCGGATGTTGAATGTTTGTTGGCCTTAGGCGGCGGTAGCGTGATTGATTGCGCCAAAGCGATATTAACTAAAACTGCTTCTGGAGGCTTTGCAGAAATCGCTGCCCACTTACGTGATGGCGTTGCATTATCCGGTGTTGACGCTAAGCGTTTAATTGCTATTCCTACTACCGCTGGTACAGGTAGTGAAGTAACGCCATGGGCGACGATCTGGGACACAGATGCGAATAAAAAATATTCTTTGCATCAGGATTGGACCTGGCCAGAGGTGGCAATCATCGATCCCGGTTTGATGCTCAGTCTGCCACCTGCAGTAACGCTGGCGAGTGGGTTGGATGCCCTGTCGCATGCATTAGAATCTATTTGGAATATTCATCGCAATCCCGTTTCTATGAGTCTTGCGGCGTCTGCAGCGCACAGCATCATCAAAACGCTGCCACTTTTAATGAAAGAGCCGCAACAGTTACACTTGCGTGAACTGATGGCGACGGCTGCATTGCAAGCCGGATTAGCATTTTCCAATACCAAAACAGCATTGGCGCATGCGCTTTCGTATGACATTACTTTGCATCATGGCGTGGCACACGGCATTGCCTGTTCCTTTTCTTTGCCGCACGTGATGCGATTAGCGTTCGCTTATGATCCTGAGGTCGACGCTTGTTTGCTTAATATTTTTGAGGTTAATAATGCTACTGATGCGATCATTGCACTGACAACATTTTTGGAAAATTTAGAAGTAAGTACTAATCCGAATGCATATGGGATTAAAGAAAGCTGGGACAGTATGGTTGGCGATGCTTTACTTGGTGCGCGGGGACGCAACTTTATCAGCAACCGCGTTGCCCGGACAGCATAAAAATGCGGAATGGGAGATGTAGATGGGGATAGGGGTTTTACTGAATTGCTATTGCAAATAAAAAACAAGGCAGGGAGGAGAAACCCACCTTGTTTTTATGGGAGACTAAATTAGAAGGTTTTTGTAGCCATCAATACTGCGCTGTTTTTACCCATGAATTTGCCATTCGCAGCAGAAGCATAGAATGTTTTGTCTGCATTGGTACCGACAGCAGCGAGGCTGACGACAACGCCACCCAGTTGTTTAAATTCTTTGCTGACGCCGACTTTGTAGTCAGTGTAAGTCGCAGCGCTGGAGTTCATGCCTTGTACTTTTTGGTAACCAACGTGCAGGTTCAGTGTTAAACCTTCGCTGATTTCGATATTTGCACCTGCGTCCAGGTAGCCACTGTTTTTACTGTCAACGATACCGAACAATGGTGTTACTGCGTGAGAGTATTTGATATACGCAGGACCGTAGCCGAGCTGACCGTAGATTTCTAGTGTGTTTGCATCTTTTAAACCAACGTTAGTCAGATTATTGTTGATATAGACGTAGCCCAGTACGCCGACGTCATAAGAGATGTCTTTTGTTACTTCACCGCGTTTACCAGCGTAGATATCCCACTCTGCCGGAGTGCTGCCAGCGCCTGGTGTGTCAGAAATCCATTTGATTGTCGACAACCAGGTACCAGCGTACAAGCCAGTCGGATTGTTGGTGTAGTCTGCCCCACCTTGTAATGCTGGGTCTAAACGTGTTTGAGAGATGCCACGATAGCGATAGTCGCTTGCCAGGCTGGCGTTGAAAGTAACTTCGTTATCTGGTTTAACTTCATCTGCAAATGCAGCGCCAGAGGAAATGAGAGTAGCAATGACGCTCAAAAACAGGATATTTTTCTTCATGTGATCTTCCTTTTTATCGCCGCCAACATGGCGACTTGATAGTGGTCAGAATAACGGTGAAGGTGTAAAAACGGTGCAAAGATAGTCTAGGTGAATGTATAGATCGCGTAAACCTGGATTTGTAAAAAAAGCATCAACGAGTGAAATTGTGCCAAAAATGTCGGTTTCTGATCCAAAAAATCCATTTTGGAAATATTTTTTAGCCGAGTGAGCGTTGAAAAGATTAAAAAATTGCCCCAGCCTCATTTTCAGGGGGGGCAATTTTTATTGCACTTTGGGCGCAGTTAGTAGTTGGTGTGTTAAAAACAGTGTTCGGGTGCAGGGAAGGTTTTGTCTTTTACTGCTGCAACATAGGCCAATACTGCGGCGTCGATATTGGTTTGACCTTCCATGAAATTTTTCACGAAGCGCGCTTTACGACCTGGGAAAACACCAAGCAGGTCGTGCATGACCAACACCTGACCAGAACAATCAACACCAGCGCCTATGCCAATAGTAGGTATATCTAAACTATCAGTCACTTCTTTACCCAAAGTTGCTGGAATTGCTTCTAAAACCAGCAAACTGGCACCTGCGGCTTGTACTGCCAAGGCTTCCATTTTGAGTAAACCTGCGGTGGCGTCGGTTTTTCCTTGTACTTTATAGCCACCTAATACATTGACAGACTGTGGCGTCAGGCCTAGATGTGCGCAAACCGGAATTGCGCGTTCGGTCAGAAATTTGATCGTCGGTGCTAGCCAGTTACCCCCTTCAAGTTTAACCATTTGCGCACCAGCTTGTATTAGTTGCACGGCGTTTTGGAACGCGGTCTCTGGTGTCCCATAGCTGCCAAACGGCATGTCAGCGACGATTAAAGCTTTTTTATTGCCACGTGCCACAGCCGCAGTGTGATAAGCAACATCTGCTACCGACACTGGTAAAGTCGATTCGTGGCCCTGGCAAACCATACCGAGGGAGTCGCCTATCAATAAAATATCGACACCACAGCGGTCCATGAGTGCTGCGAAACTCGCGTCATAACAAGTCAGCATGGTGATTTTCTCGCCCTGAACTCTCATGTTCTGTAAGCCAGGAACACTGACAGCTTTACGATCTTGTAAATATTCAGCCATTCTTTTCTCCAAAGGTGATGCTGCCATTTGATTTTTTTGTGACAGCTGGTTTGGTCTCCACCATAACCTCAGACTACGATTTTATTATTGAGTTGACATTCATGAGCCAAGCTGTGCACTCGTGTTGCGCAGTCTAACTCAAATTCTATTTTTGCTATTAAGGCGTTACTTCGCTATCTGCTAATTGAAAAATTACCTGATCCCTGACGCTATCGAGTAAATCAGCTGCTTTTCCGTGTTCTGGAATACTAATATCTGGTGCAATTTGCACTAAAGGTAGCAGCACAAACGCACGTTCGGTCATGCGCGGATGCGGCACGGTCAGGGTTTCCGTGGCTATCTTTTCTGTGCCGTAGAGTAATACGTCCAGATCCAGTGTGCGTGGGGCGTTACGATACGGGCGTTCACGACCAAATGTCAGTTCTATCGCTTGCAAGGCCTCCAGCAGACTTTGCGCACTCAGACTTGTTTGTAACTCGACGACCGCATTAACGTAGTCGTCGCCGCTGGAATCTATCGGTGCGCTGCTATACAAGGTGGAAGCGCTCGTTAGTTTGCATCCTGCTATGTGTGCAAGCTGGTCAATCGCCTCTCTTACGGTTTGCCGTGCGTTACCCAGATTGGCACCGATGCCAATGTACGATTTAATCATTCTTCGGCTTTTGCCTTATTTGGCGCACGTCGGCGCGGCTTACGTTTTTTTGCGGCAGGTGCGCCACTCGCTTTAGGCTTAGTGTTGATGAGCTTTTCACGCTGTTCAGCATCGCCGTTGATGAAACCGGTCCACCATTCACCGATTTCAGCATCAATTTCACCGCTGGCGCAGCGTAGTAGCAAGAAATCATAGCCAGCGCGCAGACGCTGATGTTCCAGCATTTTGTAGGGTGTTTTACCGACGCGTTTTTCAAAACGTGGTTGCATAGCCCAGATATCACGCATATCCGCGCCGATTTTGCGTTGTATAGCCAAGGCATCTGTTTGCGCATTCAGCACATCATCGGCGGCCAGATGCAAGGCCGGGATAGGGAATTCACCCGCGGCTTTGTAAGCATCCCATTTTTCCAGCACTTGATGCCAAAGCAATGACGCAAACAAAAAGCTCGGCGAAACTGGTTTGCCTTGTTGTACACGTTCGTCGGTATTGGCGAGTGACAGTGTGACAAATTTTTCACCTAAAGGTTGTTCCATCACCACGTCTAGCAGGGGCATCAGACCGTGATGTAAACCTTCTTTGCGTAATTGCTGCAAACATGCCATTGCGTGTCCGCTGGTCAGCAATTTCAACATTTCATCAAATACGCGAGCGGCTGGAACATTGTTAATCAACGGTGCCATGACGCCGATCGGTGCCCGGGTTGCGGCATCAATTTCAAATTGCAGCTTTGCTGCAAAGCGCACTACGCGCAGCATGCGTACTGGGTCTTCTCGATAACGTGCTTCGGGAACGCCGATGATGCGCAGTGTCTTTTTACGGATATCTTTAATACCGCCGTGATAGTCGAACACCGTTTGTGATGCAGGATCGTAATACATTGCGTTAATCGTGAAATCGCGGCGCGCAGCATCTTCATGCTGTTCACCGAACGTATTGTCGCGCAACACGCGCCCATGTTCATCTTTGGGGGGCGCGTCATTGGACGGCCCGCGGAAGGTTGTTACTTCGAGCAAATCCTGACCAAACATGACGTGGACGATTTGAAAACGGCGGCCAATGATGAAGGCGCGACGGAACAAACGCTTTACCTGCTCAGGTGTCGCATTGGTCGCAATATCGAAATCTTTTGGCTTGACGCCGGTTAGCAGGTCACGCACGGCACCGCCGACGATAAAGGCTTTAAAACCGTTCTCTTGTAAAGTCTGCGTGACGCGGATGGCGTTGGCTGATACCAATTTGGGGTTGATGCCATGCTCTTTGGCGGTCAACATGGTTGGCTTAGGATTAGCTTTGCCAGACTCAGCGGAATTTTTTACACCGAGTATTTTGCGGATAAATTTCTTAATCATTGCTTGCGAGTTATTGCTGATGAAACAGGTTAATCTGAGGCCATCCGCGCGCTTGTGCATGAGCACTGAGTTTGGCGTTTGGATTGGTGGCGACCGGATGCGTTACAACCTCAAGCAGAGGTATATCGTTGTGCGAGTCGCTGTAAAAATAGCTATGACTAAAATCACTGAGTTCTTGATCACGCTGGCGCAACCAATCATGCAGATGGACGACTTTGCCAGAGCCAGAAGTAGGTACGCCAATCAATTTACCGGTGACATTGAGATGTGCGTCCAGTTCTGGCGCTGCTGCTAATAAATGTTCTACTCCTAAGGCGGCGGCAATGGGAGTTGTCACAAAGCGGTTGGTAGCAGTGATGATCGCAATCAGATCACCTTGGTCCTGATGTTTTTTCAATAGATCAAATGCTGCAGGTAGCAAGGCAGGTTGTATTACCTCTTGCATAAACTGCGCATGAAACTCATCGAGTTGCGGGCGTTTGAATTGCGACAGGGTTCCTAAGGCAAATTCCAGATATTCCACAGGATCTAAAGTACCAGCCTGATATTGCGCAAAAAAATCGGCATTGCGGCGGGCAAATGCTGCGGCATCGACGGCGCCGATACGGCATAAAAATTGACCCCATTCATAATCTGAATCAATTGGTATCAGCGTGTGGTCGAGATCAAATAAAGCTAATTGACGCATAAATAGTCTGCAAAATAGTCTGGTTCATTGTCAGGGTTGCTGCAGCATGAGTTCACGCAACAGCGGCAAGGTGATCGGACGCTTGGTGACCAAAGAATAATGATCGAGCTGGTCCAGCATGTCTGATAGCGAGCTCATGTCGCGTTGGTAATGGGTAATTAAATAGGGTAACACGCCAGCGGACAATTGAATTCCTCTGGCGCTGGCTGCCCGCTCTAAAGCATCAATTTTATCTTCGTCTGTCAGCCCGTGTAACTGATAAATCAGGCCCCAACCAAAGCGCGTACGCAAATCGTCGCGTACATTCAAAATCATCGGTGGATGATTGCCGGTTGCGACCAGAAAGCCACCATGAGCACGCGCTTCATTGAAGAGATTAAATGCCGCAATCTGATTCAAAGGTGACAGCAAGTCGCAGTCATCTAATAAATACAAACTCACCGCTTCACTAAAATCAAATGCGCTTTCAGGGGCGTTAGCGGGAATGTAACGTGATTCGTTATGATCGGCCAGTGCATGCAATAAATGCGTTTTTCCAGCACCGGCTTCACCCCAGATATAGACGGAACGTTCGCCGTACTGGCTAGCGATGCGTTGAGAAAATAATCCCAATAATTGTGCCAGTTCGGCATTTTGACCAACCACGAAGGTAGTCAGGGATGGCAGTTTTTGTGCATCCAGATCTAAAAGTAATTGCCTCATGACTGTCGATAAAAAGGACTATTAAAATACGAGGCGCGCAGATGTTTGACTGCTACCGACACGACCGCTGATGCGGGTAGGGCAACCAGTATGCCGATAAAGCCAAATAACTGTCCAAACGCCATTAGGGCAAAAATCACAGTTAAAGGATGTAAACCTATGCGTTCTCCAACCAGTCGTGGCGTCAGGAAAAAAGATTCCAGTGTCTGACCGATACCGTAAATGATCGCGACTGCAATCAATCCATGCGCGCCATCAAATTGTAATACAGCACCGATCAATGCCAGCACCAGACCCAGACCAAAACCCAGATATGGAATAAAGACCAAAAATCCGGTAATAATGCCCACTGGTAATGCCAAGTCAAAGCGCGCGATACTCAATGCTGCGGAATAATAAATTGCTAATACCAGCATCACCAACAGCTGCCCACGTAAATATTGTGCGAGGATATCGTCGACTTCTAATAACGCAGTAGTGGCACGATGTGTCCAGCGGCGAGGAATAAATTGTGCCGAGCGTTCAATCAAAGCGTGCCAGTCCAGCAATAAATAAAATAAAACGATGGGAATTAACAACAGATTGGCAACCATGCCGATGACTGCCGTACCGCCAACGCGGATAGAAGACAAGATGGCTTTACCGATAACATCACTGCTTCCGGTAAATTGTTCACTTAATAATGCTTTAATGCCGGTGCTGTCGAGTTTAATGTTGTAGCCGTATTCTGCCAGCTTTGGGCCGAGAAACTGATCTAATCTGTCCAAAAACAGCGGAATTTCATCTTGTAATTGCGGTATCTCCCGTTTTAATATCGGGACGATGACGAAAATTAAGCCCAATACCAGCGCAATAAACAACACGATCAATAATGTTGCCGCTACCGAGCGCGGCAAACGCAAGCGCCCGAGGCGTAGCGCACACAGACGATCAAGCCAGGGATTGAGCACATAGGCAATTGTCGCCGACACAATAAATGGCATCAGAACCGGACCCAGCATAGAGAATAAGATTAATAGTGCGCATCCTGTCGCCAGCCATAGCATGGTTTGTTTTTGCTCGGTTGTAATAGAGAGTGACATCGTATTGACTGGTCGCTTATAAAATTATTTGCTGATGTGTTGATGAGGTCTTGTCCAAATATAGGTCAAGCCGCGGTCATTTTGTTAAAATAGCGTTTTTGCCGGAGTTTTCTGGCAATTCCTCTATTTTACCGCCTCAAGCCCCTACTGACGACTATCATGAGCACTCCTACCTCTGTTTCTCTCTCTTACGCCGACGCTGGTGTCGATATGGTTGCTGGCGACGCCCTCGTCGATGCAATCAAACCTTTTGCTAAACGAACCATGCGCGAAGGCGTAATGGCAGGTATTGGTGGCTTCGGTGCCATGTTCGAAGTCAGCAAAAAATACAAAGAACCAGTGTTGGTTTCTGGTACGGATGGTGTCGGTACTAAATTGAAGCTGGCTTTTCATCTGAATAAGCACGACACAGTCGGTATCGATCTGGTGGCGATGAGTGTGAATGATATTCTGGTACAAGGTGCAGAACCTTTGTTCTTCCTGGATTATTTTGCCTGCGGTAAGTTGGATGTTGCTACAGCAACAGACGTCATCAAAGGCGTTGCCGCTGGCTGCGAACAAGCTGGTTGCGCGCTGATCGGTGGTGAAACTGCTGAAATGCCTTCTATGTATCCAGATGGCGAATACGATCTGGCTGGATTTGCGGTTGGCGCGGTAGAAAAATCTAAAATTATCGATGGCAGCAAAATCCAACCAGGCGATGTAATCCTCGGTCTGGCGTCTTCAGGCATCCATTCAAACGGTTTCTCTCTTGTACGCAAAATCATTGAAGTTGCTAAGCCAGATCTGAACGCCGATTTCCATGGCCGTACACTGGGTGATGCCTTGATGGCACCAACCCGCATTTACGTTAAACCTTTGCTGGCGCTGATGGAAGCGATCGAAGTCAAAGGTATGGCTCACATTACTGGCGGCGGTTTGGTTGAAAACGTACCGCGCGTTTTGGGCGACAAATTGACAGCCGTCTTGCACAAAGATGGCTGGGAAATGCCACCGCTGTTCACCTGGTTGCAACAACACGGTGGCGTTGCTGACGCAGAAATGCACCGTGTATTTAACTGCGGTATCGGGATGGTTGTGATTGTTTCTGCCGACAATGCGGATGCTGCAATTGCCCATCTGGCAGCCTCGGGTGAGACGGTTTCACGTATCGGTGAAATCCGTGCACGTGAAGGTAACGAGCACCCAACGATCGTCGTCTGATTTTTATTTTTGTCATTCGAGACGCTGCACTTTTTAATTAAAGTGCAGCGTTTTATTTTGAGCCAAAAAAATGTCTTCTACAAATAAAAAATGGCTGATAGCCTTGATTGGCACTGATGTTACTTCTGATCTCTCAGAGGGCTGGTGATTTTCGTGGCTTTTTTCGACACCTAATGCAGTTGTGTCTTGCCTGACCGCGATTTATATTGTGGTAGCTAGGGTTAATCCTCTAAGCAAAAGAATAAAATAAATAATCATTAAATATTGTATTAAAATAAACTACCTGATCGTTCAGTCGGATGAGGTTGATGGATAAGCAGAAAGCTTTTTGCTGCTATTGTGAAACTTGTTTTTGAAAAATTAAAATGAAAAAAATTCTTTCTTTAAGTTTGGTCAGTATTCTTGCTGCATGTGGCGGAGGCGGTGGTGGTGATAGTAGCAGTTCAGGAGGTTCGGCGGTAGTTCCCCCAGTTTCAACTGTATTACCGCCTTCCTCTAGCCTGGCGAATCAATGCGCTGCTCCGCGCCCTAATACATCCGATGTTCAAGGTTCAGCCGATACAGAAAAAGCTTATTTGCGCTCTTTTGTGGATGAAACCTATCTTTGGTATAAAGATGTTCCTGCCAATCTGGTTCCAGCTAGTTATGCGACGCCACAAACATATTTTGATGCGCTTAAAACACCTTTAACCACTGCATCTGGCAAACCTGTTGATCAATTTCACTGGTCTCAAACGACGGCATCCTGGAATGCGGCTTCTTCTGGTATTTCGCAGGACTATGGCGTTCAGTGGGCAGCACAATCACTTGTGCCTCCAAGAGTATTTATTGCAGCTGAAGTTGCCAGTGGATCACCTGCAGCACTTGCTGGCGTAAAACGTGGCGACAAAGTATTGACGGTGGATGGAGTTGATTTGGTCAACGACAATACTCAGGCCGGCATCAACATTCTGAACGAAGGTTTATTTCCAAGCAAATTGGCTGCACATACCATAGGGTTTAGCGGAAAATCACCAGTCACCATGACACCAGCAACCTATACTGTTGCGACCGTTAAAAACGTGAGTACGATTCAAACTGCAAATGGTGCTGTTGGCTACTTTGCTTTCGATACACACATTCAAAAATCCGAAGCCGAATTAATGAGTGCGATTAGCCAATTGAAAGCCGCGGGTGTTACTGATCTCGTCATCGATCTTCGTTATAACGGTGGCGGTCTGCTATACATTGCAAGTGAGTTGGCGTACATGATTGCTGGTCCGACGATCACCTCTAACAAAATTTTCGAACAACTCACTTACAATGATAAGTTGACCTCGAAAAATCAAATCTATCCATTTTATTCATCAAGTACGACGAATCAAGCCTTGCCAACTCTGGGACTGAATCACGTCAGTTTGTTGGTGTCGGGAGGAACAGCATCCGCTAGCGAATCTATTATTAATAGTTTGCGTGGCGTTGGCGTAAAAGTTGATTTGATCGGTGCGACAACACGTGGTAAGCCATATGGTTTTGTTCCGCAGGATAACTGTTCTTACACCTATTTTTCAATTCAGTTCAAAGGTCAAAATAACATCGGCTATGGTGATTATGCGGATGGCTTTGCACCAACATGTAATGCTCCCGACGACTTCACTCGTCTGCGGGGTGATCCTTCTGAGGCCATGTTAAAGACGGCGCTCAACTATCGTCTGACCAATGTTTGCCCGGCGAATGTGACCAGTACAACCGTAACTGGATTCGATTCACTTAAATTCAATTTAATTCGTCCGCAAAGTCAGGAAATGCGAATCGTTACACCTAAACCTGGTATATGAAAACACACCGGATCTTGTTACACACATTGACTGTCATTGCCTTAACAGCGTGCCAGTCAGGTGGTGCAACGCCAGAAGAGCGGCCAGCTTTGTTATGCAATGCTAGCCAGCTCGCCTTGCAGGAGCTGCAAGAGGTTACAGCCAGGATCAGTGGTTTTAGCGATGTCCTGTTGTCCGAGAAGGACTGGATGCAAGACAGCGACGTTGTATTGGAACGCCGTCATCAACGCAATCCGCAAGGCGATCTGATACAAGGGCGAGATATTGAGATGCCGCACAGGGTTCGTTTACTTAAGCGAGCAAATCAATGCCTCCTAATTGATCTGAACACTGGGCGCAGTGAGTCTCTGCACCAGGTGCAATGTCATGTGAAATAGATTAGCAAATGGCAATTCTAAAAGAACCTCTGTATCGAATTTACAGAGGTTTTTTTTTGGTAAAAGTGTCGATCATGCGCCAACATTACAAAGTCAAAATTTCACCAGTATCACTGATGAAGTGGAAATTTATCTATCATGTTGATATTTTTTGTTACTTTACGTTGTATTTTGTTTCCACAGTTGATTGGTGCAAATAGAGTCATTTAAAATTCCTTAAAGAAATTTAGTGGAGTCAACAATGACAGTGCACCAAAAATTGGAAATTTATTACGTGCATTCGTCTTATGTACGACGCACTTATTCCCAACTTTTGGCCCGTGATGTTGACGCTCTCAAGGTGCTGGGTGTGTCTGGCTTGACTCTTGAACAGATCAACACTTCCATTTTGTCACTTGGTTTGGATGAACCTCATAGTGCTGCGCTATTTCGATCAACGTCTTGTCACAGCGTAGCGCCGCCAGCGCCACTTTCGCTTTAAAAGTGCCTGAGTGATTACGTCTTGTTCTCTTGGTCATGATTATGCTCCTGAATTCGGCCTTCTGGCCGAGATTTTGAAGCAAAGCGTCCACTTAAACTACTGTTCGAAAATCCGGAACCACTTCTGCGCAGATAGTCAATGTGGTAAATTCAGTCAAACATTTTGTCAACGACCACAGGCAAAAATATTTCTAAACAAGAGGAGGAAGAAGGATTAATCTCGCTTATTCTGACTTCATTCTTTTGTAATTGAGCGCGAATTTCTTCGTAGCTAAAATCTAATTGCATTTTCTTTTGTGACTCATCAAATTCAGCAGGTGACATAAACCTCGCATATGAAAGTATTCGAAGTTCAACAGGAATCGATTGATTTCCGATCTCACCATTTACCATAGCTCTTGAATAAAATGTTTTAGTACCATATTTATTGATTAATTTTTTATGCAATTTAGACAAAAAAATAATGTTCTCAGACATCTCGAATTTCCCTGCATTCATTTTCTATTCTCAAACGCATAATAAGTAGCAATTACATATCCCAAAATACCCGACCCAGAAATTAACATATCTATAAAAATCAGATGCTTTTCAGAACGAAAAACAACGAGCTCTGAGTACCCAATTAAATTCATAATTAGAAAGACACTCATCACTAAAATAATAGTTAATACATCAACTTCGGTTTTAATTAAATAGAAAATCATAGTCCCATACACAAAGAAGCTAATAATAAAAACTTCGTATAAAACTTCTGGAAACAGGAAACCTGTGTAATATCGACACCAAAAAAATGAAATCCAAACCAAAAGTAAACAGAAAAATTGCTTTAAATTTATAGTCTTTTTTAAGATAAGTTGTACGAGACCAATTGGCCCAAGACAAGACAAGATAATGGTTTCTATAAATAATTTTTTCTGCTCGTCGTCGAAACGCGCCCCATTTCTTTTTTCATTATTATTCATATTCCCTCCATTTACTTAAGAGTATTTCCCACATGCGAAATGCGCAGGTATCACTGCAGATGTCATTCCTAATGGAATAAAAAGAAGCGCTATTTTTGCCAAAAGTGTCAAGCCAATACCCCCCATTTTTGCAAGAATCGGCCCTAACAATGAGCTTCCCTCGATAATTAGTTCACCATCAGGTGAATGTCATGCAGCGAGATTCTCTTGATTTTGTTTCTTCATCCAGTCTTCCAGATATTGAACTGGAGAGCGGTAACCTAATGTCGAATGCTGCCGTGTTCGATTATAAAACACCTCAATATATTCAAAGCTCGCAGCTTTCATTGCATCATGGGTTGCATATCGAATTCCATGATAACGCTCATTCTTGAAGCTGTTAAACCAGCTCTCGGTAGGTGCGTTATCCCAGCAATTTCCCTTACGACTCATGGAGCAAACCATGCCAAACTCCTTAAGCTTACTCTGAAACGCTTTACTGGCATATTGACAATGTCTACGCCATTTTGATTTCTGACTGAGGTGCTACCGGTAGTCACAATTTGCGCGGTTACCGGGCGCATACTGAGGCAGGCAAGACCAATCAGAACAGCCACCCGGCTCGTTTGTGATAATTTCCACTTATACTTAGATTTAGTTTTCATTTTTTTTACTCCCTGAGTGTAAAACATAGAAACAATAAAGGCTCAACTACTTCAACAAGTCATAAGCTATTCACGCCTATGACTTCAGAACGACCATGAGCTAGTGGCCGAAAATTTATTTAACAAGGTTGGCATCAGCGAGGTCTTTCCTCTCGCGTATTCCATATCTAAGGTCGCGGTTTTTAGTTGAAGAGTCAGACCTATGCTTGCACTGGCAGCTTTTTGCTTCTGATGATTTGTTCCGGAGTTCCATACTTCTCCGATATCAAGACCGAGTCTTGGGCGGAAAAAGATGCTGTATTGATTGATAGGAAGGGAATATGTATTGCGTAATGTGAAGCCATTATCACCAGCCGCACCCCAGTCAGACAGACCACGAACACTGGATCTGTCCGTGGCACTCATTTGTTCAATTGCGTATAAGCGCTGTTTTGAATACTGAGTAAAGAATTGATGTTCATAGATCAGAGCTTGATTCTGAATAAGGGTATTGCCGCTCCAGTTCGCAGACAGCAAAAATTTATCGAATCGTGCATGTGGATAATCGACAGAAATGTCAGAGACATCCTTTGTCGACTTGAACATTCCCAATCCTCTTTGCCATTCGAAACTGGTATTCAAACTAGAAGACGGGAACAGACTTGTCCAACTAAATCCAAGTTGTGATTTAGTGATGACCGGACTTTATACATCAATCACACTATCTAAGAGTTCGCTGCGTGTATTAGTGCGAGACAATTGTCCAAATACGTTACTAATAGTGTTTGTGTTACGTTGAATGACTCGTTCTAATCGGATTGAATCTTGTGGTGTTTGACCACTTTGTTGGGCTGTACTGTTCGTGAGTTGTAATAGCGATTGATAGTTTGATTGGCTGATATTGGCACTGATTAACCAATACCCCAATGGAAGGTTGTATGAAAAATAGGCGCTTTGGCTACTCGACGATTTGCTACCTCCAAACATCATCAAGTCGGAAAAGCCCAGCGGACTATCCAGAGAGAAATTCGCTCGCTTCACAATTTTCCCAGTTCCACTCTGGCCAGTGTTGTCTATCATCAGGCTGCCGTGAAAGCGACTTTTATCCTGGTTCTTCACGCTGATCGTGACGCCATTTTCTGAACTTGGATAAATCTCTATTTCTGCCTGGTTACTGCTGAGTCGATTGATTTGTTCTAAAGCCTGATCAAGATCCTGGACATTGAGATAAGGATGATCTTTATAGTTTGGGAAAATAAAATTGGGATTGATGGTCTTACTGGCGCCGAGAATATTGTCGATTCGAACAGGTTCAATATGTAGGTGAATTTGTTGGCTGCCGAATGGCGATTGATTGCTTATTTGAATTTTGAAGTATCCGGCTTGTATAAAGACTTCAGTTACAAGTCTCGAAAATTGATTGAGCTCTTCTTGTTCTATGCAGCCTGGTAAGTTATTCAGGATTTGCGTGCGGGATTGTTTTGAAAGTAGTTCCAGACCACTGATGGTGAGTGTTCTGTAGTCGCTGCAATTATCAGTGTTTTTTTTCTGCTGTTTGTCGACCGCAACTTCCAAAGATGAATTATTCGAGGTAGGCTCATTTATGGAAACGCCTAAGTCTCCTGTTGCGGCCAAGGCGGGGGATGTATTGCAGATACAAATGAAGACGCCAGCCATGGCGATATTGACAAAAATATCCCACATTCTATTTTTATTATTTGGCATGAAAATTCCTTTTCAATTCTAAAAATTGAATGAAGTTCACAAAATATTTCGATTTCTGATGCGATACGGTAGGGCTTGCTACGCCGATGTTCTGACAGGCTTTCTATGTAGTTTTAAAACATCGCGTAAACAGTTTATGGCGTATGATTTCAATCAAACACCTCGAAAGGTGACAAGTTGTCTTCATCAACTGCCAAACTGGTATGGTGTGTAATTTGCAATTATTGAGAGTCAGGTGCGTGCTTGGTTTTGATCACGCCATCAACAACGGCCATTGAAGCGATATATTTTTAAACGAGAAATTCGTCTTTTTGGATGTAAAATGAGAAAATCCGTTATCTGATTATCTACACATTTTTATGCAAAAAATACGTTGTGCCTGGGCTAACCCCGCCAATCCGTTGTATCTTCACTATCATGATCATGAGTGGGGCGTCCCCTGCCATGACGAGCGTCGCTTATTTGAGATGTTGAATCTGGAAGGTGCTCAGGCGGGCTTGAGTTGGGAAACAATTTTGAATAAGCGCGAAAATTACAGGCTGGCGTTTGATCATTGGGATGCCCATAAAATTGCAACCTATGACGACGCTAAGGTGGCGAGTTTATTGGCTAATCCAGGCATCGTCCGTAATCGTCTTAAGGTCGCTGCGACAATCAACAATGCCAAAGCCTATTTGCGTTTGTGCGAAGAAAAAGGCAGCCTGGACGCGTATCTGTGGGCCTATGTGAATGGCACACCGATACACAACAATGGTGAGCGTATTGTCACCACACCGCTGTCAGATCTGATATCCAAAGATCTGAGTAAGCGCGGTTTTAAATTCGTTGGTTCAACCATTATTTACGCTTATATGCAGGCAATTGGCATGGTGCATGACCATGCAGCCAATTGCGACTGGCATCGCCCTGCTTAGCTCAAAGCGTACTTAAGGCAACGATAAATTTAATGTTGTTTACCGGAGCCATTTTGTTCGGCAAACGATTGAATTTCGCCGGAAGAAGTTTTGTTATCCTGGTTGCGTGGATGCGCGACCATCACTGGTGTGTTGCGCGAACTGGCATGGGATAACACAGTAGAGTTCGTCGCATGTCCGGCGGGACTGTTTGTATTGACCGTGTTGTCAGCATCCCAGATTGGTGCATCGATGCCTTCAAACACTGCTTTCAATTGCTGACCCCAGCTACTGCGTATCATCTGGAAATAGTGGTTTTTTTCATCGATGGTAACAAAGCGTGTCACTGCAAGCCGATTATTTTCATACACTAGCAAATCCAAAGGTAATCCGACAGAAACATTGGAACGCAAGGTGGAATCCATTGAAATCAGCGCGCATTTTGCGGCATCGTCTAAGCTCGTTGATGGATTGATAACGCGGTCTAAAATCGGCTTGCCATATTTGGCTTCACCGATTTGGAAATAGGTATTTTCGTTATGCGCTTCGATAAAATTACCGGCGGCGTAAATTTGAAATAAACGACAACGCTCCTCACCGATTTGGCCGCCAAACATCAGACTGACGTTAAAGTCGATGCCAAAATCCGCCAATGCTTTGGCGTCACGCTGATGCACTGTGCGTACAGTTTCACCCAGAATACGGGCGGCTTCGTACATGTTAGGTGCATTCCAGATGCTATTGCCGTTGCTGTCTTTGAAATCAGACAGGAGTTCGCGGATGGATTGTGAAATAGATAAATTACCGGCAGTCATCAAGACCATTAAACGGTCGCCGGGATTTTCAAATACCGACATTTTGCGGAAGGTGCCAACTTGATCCACCCCAGCATTGGTACGGGAATCCGACAAAAAAACCAGCCCGGCGTCGAGGCGCATGCCAACACAGTAAGTCATAATTTCAATCAAGCAAATAGCTGCAAAGTCTGAATTTTACCTCAAGCTCAAGGCAGGATGGTCTGAATCGAGATTATCGTGGTGTGACCCGTACACTCACTTGTAAGGTTTCTGTGCCACCGCCGCGTCGTACGCCACGTACTGGCGCCGCCGAGTCATAATCTCGACCTATCGCCAGACGGCAATACGTATCATCCATCAGACGAGCATGCGTTACATCGATGCTAACCCAGCCGTCGTAATCGGCGTCTTGCGCCCAGACGTCGACCCAGGCATGGCTATCAGCATGACCGCTGGTTTCAGGATCGATATAGCCAGACACATAACGGGCTGGTATGCCACGTACATGACAGCAGGCCAGAAACAAATGAGCGTGATCCTGGCAAACGCCCAGACCCATACTTAGTGCATCATCGGCCGTACTGGTGACGATTGTGGTGCCGCTGCGGTAAGCTACCGTCATTTGTATTTTGCTTGCCAGATCAAGTAATTCGGTCGTTGTGGCGGACTGATTGCGCGGTAATGCTTGATGCGCAAACGCCATAATTGCCGGGCTTGCCTCAGTCAGGCGCGTCGGTACAGTAAATACCAACGGCGAAAAATTTTCTGCGTCGCTAATGCGCCCGTATGCAGGTGCGCTGATGTCGACGATACCTTGTGCCAGAATGCTAATTGCTGAGTGAGCACCGGTAATCGTCAACGTATGCGACTGATTGCCATAAGCATCGATAAATGCCGTTTTATTGCCCGCGGTCTGTACTTCCCAATGGATGATTTGTTGATGCTGTTCTATGCGTGGCGTCAACCGCAATTGCTGAATGGTATAGGTTGACGGCAGCGAATACTGATACGTTGTCTGATGCGAAATGACGAGTTGCATATAACGTTAAGCGGCTAAAGGAACCAGAAAATCGCGGCTGATGCGATTGCCTAATTCAAAAATACGTTCCAAAAATTCTGTCAGTGTATCGTGTAAGCCAGCCTGCAAAATATCTTCAATTCTGGCGAATTTAAATTCCGCATGCAGTTTTCCGGCCAGTCTTTCCGTATCCGCCGACACATCATTGCGTACTTCGGCCAGGTTCGCGACTACTTCATCCATGCAAGCCAATAAAGAGCGTGGCATATCACCGCGTAACATTAACAGTTCGGCGACACGTTCTGGCGTAATCACGTCGCGATACACTTTACGATAGATTTCAAATCCAGAAACTGAACGCAAAAGCGCACCCCAATAATAGAAATCTCTTTGCATGAGTTGCTTGCCGCTTTCAATTTCTTTTGCACTATGAAATTTCACATCCAATATCCGCGCGGTGTTATCGGCACGTTCTAAAAATGTACCCAGGCGTATAAAGTGCACAGCCTCATCCTTGAGCATCGTTCCCAGCGTCACACCACGGGATAGGTGTGAGCGGAATTTGACCCATTCGAAAAATTGTCCCGGGTCTTGTTCCAGCATGCCGCTGGCGAGTTTTTCTTGCACTTCCAGCCAGGTGGCATTTTGCGTTTCCCATACTTCCGTCGTCAGTGTGCCACGCACAGCACGTGCATTTTCGCGGGCTTCTTTCAAACAGGATGCGATGGAGGAAGGATTCATGGGATCACGCACCATAAAGTCCAACACATCTTTTTTGGTCAGTAAGCCGTAGTGATGATCATACGCTGATTGCAGTTCGGAAATGCCCAACATGGCACGCCAGCCTTGTTCTGCATTTTCTGCGGATTGCGGCAGCATTGAGGTTTGCACGTTCACATCTAACATGCGGGCGGTATTTTCGGCACGTTCAGTGTAGCGTGCCATCCAGAATAAATGATCAGCGGTGCGACTTAACATGATGTTTCCTTGTACGCATGGTTGCGCGACGAACTATTTTTGTGATCTGACGTTTATTTTTCTAAGACCCAGGTATCTTTTGTGCCACCGCCTTGCGATGAATTGACGACCAATGAACCTTCTTGCAACGCAACGCGGGTCAAGCCGCCGGGTACCATAGAAATAGTCTTGCCCGACAACACAAACGGTCTTAAATCGATATGCCTTGGGGCTATGCCACTCTCCACAAAAGTCGGGCATGCTGACAGGGCCAATGTAGGTTGGGCGATGTAGCCATCAGGCTTAGCAATCACACGCTGACGGAAGTCTTCAATTTGTTGTTTGGTCGATGCCGGGCCCACCAACATACCATAGCCACCCGCACCGTGTACTTCTTTGACAACCAGATCGGCGAGATTGGCTAAGGTATAAGCCAGATCCTCGGGTTTGCGACATTGATAAGTCGGGACATTATTTAAAATCGGCTGTTCCGATAAATAAAACTTAATCATATCCGGCACGTAAGGATAAATTGATTTGTCATCAGCAACGCCCGTGCCTATCGCATTGGCGAGGGTCACGCGACCAGAGCGATAAACGGATAACAAACCCGGCACGCCGAGGGAAGAATCAGGCCGGAATGCGAGTGGATCTAAGAAATCATCATCGATGCGGCGATAGATCACATCCACCCGTTTGGGACCGCGGGTGGTGCGCATGTAGACAGCGTTATCGTTGACGAACAAATCCTTCCCTTCAACCAGCTCCACGCCCATTTGCTGAGCCAGAAATGCATGCTCAAAATAGGCAGAGTTATACATCCCGGGCGTCATCACGACCACAGTAGGATCATCAATGCCCATCGGTGCGACGGAACGCAGGTTGTCGAGCAACATATCTGGATAATGATCGACTGGCGCGATTTTATTGCTGCTAAATAATTCTGGAAAAAGGCGCATCATCATCTTGCGGTCTTCCAGCATATACGACACACCAGAGGGGACACGTAGATTGTCTTCCAGAACGTAAAATTCACCCTGACCAGCGCGCACGATATCGACGCCGGCAATATGGGCATAGATATCAGACGCGACTGATATGCCTTGCATCTCAGGTCGATACTGCGCATTTTTATAAATTTGCTCGGGCGGAATAATGCCGGCTTTAATGATGTTCTGATCGTGATAAATATCATGAATGAACATATTCAGTGCTTGCACGCGCTGTACCAGGCCTGTTTGCAATTGTTGCCACTCATGCGCCGGAATAATGCGTGGAATGATGTCGAAAGGGATCAGGCGTTCTGTGCCTGCATCATCACCATAGACAGCAAAAGTGATGCCGACGCGGCGAAAACTCAGGTCAGCTTCTGCCCGTTTACGTTGAAGACGTTCGGCAGTTTGTTGTTTTAGCCACTGATCAAAATCGCGATAATGCTCACGCGTGATATTGAGACCATTTGCGCTGGTTGCATCTTCAGCAGTCATTTCATTAAAAAATTTTGCCATGTCATCGTTCCGCGAGTGCTGTTGATTTTGACTATATCAAGAAACATGCCACCTGACACCTGGTATCTGCATCGATCTCAGGGGGCGCGTAGGTAATCAATCAGTTCCAGGGTTTTTGCATCTGGTTTAGGCGTAAAAAGGCTAACAATCGCCATCGTAATAAACCCGGCAGGTACGCCAAATACACCGGCGGATATCGGTGCGATATGCCACCATTGATTTTGCATGTTGCCGCCGAACAAGGGATGCGTGTAAAGCATGTAAAACACACATACACAAAAGCCTGTAATGATGCCAGCGACTGCACCTTGATGGTTCGTCCGTTTCCAGAATATGCCCAATACCAGTGCAGGAAATAAGGTCGAGGCTGCAACAGAAAAAGCTGCACCAACTAAGGACAAAATATCAGCAGGTTTCAATGAAGCAATATACGCCGCGAACAAAGCGACAACGAGCAAAAACAATTTGGAAATCGTCACACGCTTTTGCGTTGAGGCTGATGGGTCAAGAATCTTGTAATAGACATCGTGTGATAAAGAATTGGAAATCGTCAACAGCAAACCATCTGCGGTTGATAGCGCAGCAGCTAATCCGCCCGCAGCAACTAAACCAGAAATGACATACGGCAATCCGGCAATTTCTGGTGTCGCCAGGACGATGATATCGCCGTCAATATTGATTTCAGATAGCTGCACGATGCCATCTTTATTTACGTCAATAATGCTGATGAGCGGGTTGAGCTTGTCAATATTTGCCCAATACGTCACCCACGACGGCAAATTAGAAAACTGTGTGCCGACTAATGAGGTGTAGATATCATACTTGATCAAAATAGCAATCGCCGGG
Source organism: Undibacterium sp. Dicai25W (assembly GCF_049340505.1). Taxonomy (NCBI): domain Bacteria; kingdom Pseudomonadati; phylum Pseudomonadota; class Betaproteobacteria; order Burkholderiales; family Oxalobacteraceae; genus Undibacterium; species Undibacterium sp. Dicai25W. The sequence goes on from NZ_JBMPOQ010000014.1 coordinate 89,442, forward strand.
ATTGTAATGTAGAGCAACATGATAAAGAAAAGCGACCAGAATACCGAGTCACGGCTAGCGGTCACTGACGGTGTGGTGTAGTAGCGTGTCAATACATGTGGTAGTGCAGCTGTACCCATCATCAGGCACAATACCAGGGCGATAAAGTTATTTCGCTTGACGTCAGATTCAGATGTGGTCTTTGCTGCATACGGTGAGTATTGTGAGAAACCAGGTTGCGCTTTGGTGAGGTAGGTATTTCGGACCTCGGTCCAGCGATTACGCGCCTCTTCGGGTGTGGCTGGGTAATTCGCCAAAATACGGCTGGCATTTTTGATGGCAATCAGATTGCCCGATTCAGATTTTAGTTTTTCTAAGTCTTTGGCTAACTCCGCACGCCCATTTTCCCAGGAAGTCGGAAGGAGCTGAATTTTTTCCTGAAACTCATTGGCGCGCAATTGGTAAATTGCCCGTACTTCATTTTCTTTAGGATCATTTTCAAACGTATGTTCCAGGCTACTGAGTTTCGGTAAAAATGTACCATAAGATATTTGCGGAATGGGATTGTCGCTATGTTTGATCGATAACCATATGGCAGGGATCATAAATGCAATCAAAATAATGATGTATTGCGCCACCTGCGTCCAAGTGATAGCGCGCATGCCACCCAAAAACGAACATACCAAAATACTCGCTAGTCCAAGAAAAATGCCCACTGAAAAATCCACACCCGTAAAGCGCGAGGTAATCAGCCCGACACCATAGATTTGCGCAACAACGTAAATGAAAGAAATAAACACCGTCGCAAATACGGCAAGCAATCTGACCATGTTGGTTCCGGCCGGACCAGAAAAACGGGCGCCTAAAAAATCCGGGATCGTGTATTGCCCAAACTTACGTATGTATGGCGCGACCAGCATTGCCACCAGACAGAATCCTCCGGTCCAGCCAACAATGTACGCAAAGCCGTCAAATCCTTGTAAAAATAATCCTCCTGCCAGACTCAAAAAACTGGCCGCAGAAATCCAGTCTGCCGCAGTGGCCATGCCGTTAAAAACGGCGGGGACCCGGCGTCCCGCAACATAGTATTCAGTGATATCCGATGTCCGGCATAAAACGCCAATGCCGGCGTAAATGACGATGGTCACGAACATAAACAGATAGCCTATCCATGACCGTGGAACACCTTCGCGCTCAAGTATCGCCAGGCTGATCAGGAACACAAAAAACAGTGCCGTGTACCAGAGATAATACTTGGTTAATTTTCGGGAATAATTTGCTTGAGACATTAATCGTCACCTTCTTTTTTTGTTCGACCGATCCAGTGCATCCCAATCGAATACGTCGCCAAAATGAAGACAAAGCTCAGAGTTAATCCTTGTGCGGCAATGTAGAATGACAAAGGCCAGCTAAAAAAATGTAGTGTCGATAACTCGCGGGCAAAAAACAAACAGCCGAATGTCAGGCTGAACCATAAAAGTAGCAATATGCTGGTTAAGCGCTTGGCATTGCGCCAATAGTCAGAGGATATTTTGCCAGTCTTTTTTTGCATTGGAATAGGTCTCAGTCGGACTCAGGAATGAAGTCATCAAAAGGATTTAATCTGAAATAAATACGGAATACACAACCCGGAAATTGCTTATCTTGCGGATGTGGATTTTCGCTGACGGTAATTTGCGCGTCATGCTGCAAAACGATCTCACGCACGATGGCAAGCCCCAGACCGCTGCCTTGCACATTACTTCCTAATATCCGGTAAAAGCGTTCAAATACACGCTCACGTTCCGCAAGTGGAATGCCAGGTCCGTTGTCTTCCACTTCTAAAATCGCAAGTTGTTGTGCCTGGTTGTCATTGACTTTGACGGTAACGCTATGCCCTGCGGGCGTGTAGCGAATCGCATTATCGATCAGGTTGCTCAACATCTCTTTCAACATGATGGGATTGCCAAAAATGATGATCGCTTCATCTGTTTGTTCAAAACCGAGATCTATGTGTTTAGAAAATGAAGACGGTATCCATTCACGTACAACATCCATCGCCAATTCATTTAAATTAACGCGCTCTAAAGATCGGTTAGATGGCGTTTGATTTTCCGCTTTTGCCATCATCAACAATTGATTAATCAGACGGGTCGCGGCTTCTGAGCTGGTGGATAGTTGCAACAAGGAACGATGGATTTCTTCCCTATCAGTTTGTCGTAGGGCAAGCTCCGATTGCATGCGCATACCCGCTAGCGGCGTTTTCATTTGATGGGCAGCATCAGCGATAAACCGTTTTTGGCTATTGATGGTCATTGTCAGTCGGCCTAACATGTCGTTGAGCGAGTTGACCAGCGGAGTAATTTCTTCTGGTACCTGACGCGGATCAATCGGGCTTAGATCATCTGGACGACGCGCACGTATTCTTTGCTGTAACTCGGCGAGCGGTGATAGACCACGACTAAGTGCAAACCACACGAGTGCCAGCGCAATCGGCAGAATGATGAATTGTGGGAGAATCACACCTTTGATGATTTCGTTAGCGAGGTTGGAGCGTTTTTCGAGACTTTCTGCTAACTGAACCAGAATTAGTTGACGATTGCTTTTCGAACTTTGTGTTGCCACCTCTGCAGTGCCTGCGTCAGTCAAAGATGTATTGGGGACTTCGATATAGGCATAAGCGATGCGCAAGTCGACGCCACGTAAACTGCTTGTTCGAAACTGTGTGTTACCCGCTGCAGGCTTTTCATCTTCGTCGGGTGGGGGAAGATTGGGATCGCCTTCAATCACCGTACCGTTCATCGACTTTACCTGAAAATATAGCGTATCCAGATCATCAGCGCGCAACATATCGCGGGCTTGCTGGGTCATTTGCGACACCAGCTTGCCATCAACTTGTTTGATTTGTTGCGACAATACTGTGAGCTTATTTTCAAGCGTATGGTCAAATGGTTGGTTAGCAATTGACTTCGCGACCAGATAAGTGATTGCAATGCTCATAGGCCAAAGCAGCAGCAACGGTGCCAGCATCCAATCCAGAATCTCACCAAACAAGGAGCGTTGGTTGACTTCCTCGGATAGATTGAGCAGTGTATTCTCGGACGATGGCTGCGCTGCCACTGGTTTTACACTGCTTTCTGTATTCATTGTGTTTCGCTGTGGGTGACCGTGGTTGCATCAGTTACTGTTTTAGCAGCAGGTGCAACAAAGAATTTTTCTAAGCAATAGCCCAAACCGCGCACTGTCGCAATCCTGACGCCATCGATTTCAATTTTTTTGCGTAAGCGATGGACGTAGACTTCAATCGCATTATTACTGACTTCTTCACCCCATTCGCATAGATGATCAACCAATTGATCTTTAGATACCAGACGCCCGGTTCTCTGAAGTAAAACTTCCAATAAACCTAACTCACGCGCTGATAGATCCAGCATTTGCTCATGGATATAGGCGATGCGTCCGACCTGATCGTAGCTGAGCGGCCCGTGTTTGATGATGGTCGGGCCACCGCCGGCGCCGCGTCTGGTCAATGCACGGACGCGGGCTTCGAGTTCGGATAAGGCGAACGGTTTTGCCATGTAATCATCTGCGCCCAGATCCAGACCTTTAACCCTTTGTTCAATTGAGTCTGCTGCGGTCAAAATTAGTACTGGCAAGTGGGAGTTGCGAGCGCGCAGGCGACGCAACACTTCCAGTCCACTCATTTTCGGCAGACCAAGATCTAGTATCAGTAAATCAAAATCCTGTGTGGTTAAGGCAGTGTCTGCCTCTTGTCCGTTGTGCACGCAATCGGTGGCATAACCAGATTGGCGTAATGAACGGGTCAGGCCGTCGGCCAGGACACTATCGTCTTCTGCAAGCAAGATACGCATGATGGGGTTACAAGGTGAATTTGTCTCATAAAAAAGAAACCATCAGCTCAGGGGCGTTATATCTTAAAAAATAGGTCTCCGGGCTGCTCGGCGTCTTTTTTGCGTTTATTTTTTTATTGCCAGTCTTTAATTTTTTCAAAAATACCGGCACTGGGATCATTTTTATCGCTCTAAAAATCAGCTTTCATCCTGACTCAACTTTATACCAAATTCGTAGATAGATTTATACATATTGTCATAGGAAACTGAAGCAAACTTTGATATTTCTTCATGCAATGGTGTTTTCTTGCGATTTTTTGGTAAAGCACAGAAAATTACCTATGAATAAATAAAATTTCAACGAAATGATATGAACTTCTCGCAATATAAAGTTTCCTATTGCATCGGAATCGATAGCTCGGGTCGCAGCAACGGATATTTTTGATGGAAATCCCAACCTTGACAAACGATAATAGTGAATAAGTAACAATTGCTAAGTTACCTGGAGAAAAAACAATGCAGACGTGGTTACGTAAGACCTTCATCGCTAGCGCCATCAGCTTGACCTTTGTAGCGCCTGTTTCGGCAGTATCCATAGGAAATTTATCCGGCAGTCCGAAATCCTTAGCTAATGCTGCGCAAACGCAGATAGACCTCAACACCGACAATGGCAGCCTGATGCGTATCAGCCTGCTACGTCCGGATATGTTCAGGATACAGGCGGGGTTGCACGGACAATTAAGTGAAGCTGGCAACCGGGCTGCTCCGATTGTTATCAAAACCGACTACCCGCAAGTAAGTTATGCATTGACGGATCACACGGATTATCAATTGTTGCAAACCGCTTCCATGTCTTTGCGTATCTACAAAAAGCCTCTACGTCTGGCTTTGTACCACGCGGATAACCAAACCCCAATTTGGCAAGAGCGCCAAGCTTTAGAAATCGGTGAAAAGGCAAGCTTTCAGACCCTCAGCAGTGCAGCGGATGAAATATTGTATGGTGGTGGACAGCAAAATGGTAGCGTGGTGTTCAAAGGTAAGAATCTCGAAGTGTCTTACTCTGGCGGTTGGGAGGAGGGTGATCGTCCCAGCCCGGCACCGTTTTACATGAGCAACAAGGGCTATGGGGTATTGCGTAATACCTGGAGCAATGGCAGCTATGATTTTCGGGCGAACGACTTTTTGACCACGAAGCATCAGGAAGCACGCTTTGATGCCTACTATTTTGTTGGACCGTCTATCCATGAGGTTCTTGCTGCTTATACCGAACTGACTGGAAGAGCACAATTGTTGCCACGCTGGGCCTACGAATTTGGCGATGCCGATTGTTATAACGATGGCGATAACATTAAAAAGCCAGGCACCGTACCAGCAGGTTGGAGCGATGGACCTACCGGCAAAACTCCGGACGTGATTCTATCCGTTGCCGCAAAATACCGTGAATACGACATGCCAGGCGGCTGGATTTTACCGAATGACGGCTATGGCTGCGGTTATAGCCAATTGCCAGAAGTCGTGGCTGGTCTTAAAAAATATGGTTTTAAAACTGGTTTGTGGACAGAAAGTGGCGTCGATAAAATTAAGTGGGAAGTCGGCACTGCCGGAACCCGTGCGCAGAAGCTTGACGTTGCGTGGACTGGCAAAGGTTATCAGTTTTCTTTAGACGCCAATATGGCCGCTGTCCAAGGAATTTTAGATCACTCTGATGCGCGTCCTTTTGTCTGGACTGTCATGGGCTGGGCTGGCACGCAGCGTTACGCAGTGACCTGGACGGGCGATCAATCGGGCAGTTGGGATTACATACGGTGGCACATTCCAACGCTGATCGGTTCCGGTTTGTCGGGTCAGGCTTACGCGACCGGTGACGTCGACGGTATTTTTGGTGGAAGTCCGGAGACTTATACCCGTGATTTGCAATGGAAGACTTTTACCCCCGTCTTGATGGGCATGTCCGGCTGGTCTAAGGCAGAGCGCAAACACCCGTGGTGGTTTGATGAGCCTTACCGCAGCATCAACCGCGACTATTTGAAACTAAAAATGCGCTTGATGCCGTATATGTACACGTATGCGCACGAGGCTGCACAAACTGGAGCACCACTAGTGCGCGGGCTGATGTGGGATCACGCGCAAGATCTGCATGCCAACGATGAGCGATATCAAAATCAATTTTTCCTGGGTAAAGACTTTTTGATAGCGCCGGTATTTCGTAGTCAGGCGGCTAGTCGAGGCTGGCGCAAAGATATTTATTTGCCGCAAGGCGTATGGATAGATTATTGGGATGGTCGCGTCGTCAAGGCTGGTTCTGAGGGACTTTCCATCGATCAACAAGTAACGCTGGAGCGTTTGTCGGTGATGGTCAAGGCTGGGGCTATCTTGCCTATGTATCCGGTTGCGCTGTATGACGGTCAAGTGCCTAAGGATGTGTTGACCCTCGATATCTATCCGTATGGTAAATCACACTTTACGCTCTACGAAGATGATGGTGAAACGCGTCAGTATCAAGCCGGACAATTCAGTACCCAAACCTTTGAGGTTGATGCCCCGGAACTTGTCGCCGGAGATGTAAAGATACATATCGCTCCAGTGCAGGGGCAGTATGCAGGCATGCTGACGCAACGTGCTTTGCAACTCCAGGTACATACACGAGTGCAGCCGGATAGCGTTACATTCGCCGGACATAAAATCACTTCTTTTTCTACCAAAACTGAATTTGAAAAAGCGAATGCCGGTTGGTATTTCGATGCGCAAGATAAGTACGGAGTTGTCTACGTTAAAACAGCTGCGCTGGCAGTTAATCAGGCACACGATTTTGTGATCAAGATCGCTGCGGATAAAATGTTGACCGTTACTGCTGGCTATCCGTCAGCACCAGATTTGGGCAACACGGTACCGCCTGACAGTATCAGTGTTCTCAGCCGACCACCTGAAGAACCCGGATACCCTTTAGAAAATGCGTTTGATGGCAAACCTGACACCTGGTTCAGAACAGTCCGTGATCAGGCTCAAAAAAATGGTGCACATGAATTTTCATTGACTTTGGGCGAACGCCGCATGGTAAACGGCTTTGAAATTGCGCCGCGCAATGATAAAAATTGGGAATACGGACAAGCAAAAGATGTTGAGGTTTATCTGGCGGATAATAATGGCGAGTGGGGTAAGCCAGTGTTTTCTGGGCGTCTCCAACGTCAGCAAGAAAAGCAAAAAATCGAATTCGCTGCAAAGCCAGGTCGCTTATTCCGTTTCCGCATTCTGAGTACGTATGATCAGAACGATGATGGCGATGCACAAGACGCGATGGTGTTGACGGTGAATGAAGTTAAAAATAATGCCAAAGCTTACAATTCTTTGAATCCGGTGGTGGTAACGCCGATCACAATTTCTGAATTTAGCATTTTAGAAAAACCATTACCGCATCTGAAAAAGCAACAGTTGTTCTTATCGGATGTTGCACTTCAATCCAAGGTAGCGAGGGATTTCTACCTTGACCAGGTGGCGACGCCACAAGCGAAGAAAGAGAAAAAGCTCATGCAGATGAATGGTCTGCAATTTCATAAAGGTATCGGAACATCAGGTGAACATCAGATCGCCTATGAATTGCATGGCGATTGGCAAATTTTCCGTGCCGATGTCGGTATTGATGATCTATGCCGTAGCCACGGTGGTTTGCAATTTCAGGTGTGGGGAGATGATAAACTCTTGTTTGACAGCGGTTTGATACAAGTACCCGCGGTAGTAAAACCAGAAATTGATGTACGTGGCATTCAGGTACTGAAACTGAAAACGACAGGTGTAAAAAGTGAGCATCAGCAAGCGGTTTGCGCCAATTGGGCGAATGCGACACTGACCGGCTTTGCTGGTGACAGCGTTAATAATAAATTTTAGGAAAAATAATGTATTTCTTTGGTATTGGTATTCATGTTTTTATCGCTGTTTTTTTCGCGATTCACGTAATACGTAGTGGTCAGAATATGTACTGGCTGATGATTTTGTTTATGTTCCCACTATTAGGTAGTCTGGTCTATGGCGTTGCGATTTATTTACCGAGTACACGCATACAGCATGGTGCAAAAAAAGTGATGTCTGCCGCAGGTAAAATATTAGACCCGAATCGTGAGTTACGTGAAGCGCATGCTGCTTTTGATTACACACCGACGGCGCAAAATCAGATGCGTCTTGCAGCGGCGTTATTGGCGGCAGATCAGGCAGAGGATGCCGCAAAAAATTACGAAACCTGTTTGCAAGGCCCGTTCGCCAGTGACCCTGCAATTCGTCTGGGCGCCGCCCGTGCTAATTTTGCGTGCCAACGTTATGAAGCCTGTATCTCGCATTTGAGAATTTTAAAAGAAAGTGCCCCTAATAATGCGCCGGAAGTAGTATCAGTACTGATGGCAAAAGCTTTAGCTGGCGCAGGACATACGGATGAAGCACGTACTGAATTTGAATTTGCATTACAAAAATTCGGCAATTTTGATACCCGCGCGGAATATGCGATATGGGCAATAAGTCGTGGTGACAAAGAGACTGCATTGAAACTGAAAGCCGATCTCGATCAGACGATCAGTCGTTGGAATCGTCATAACCGTGAACTCAATGCAACCATGTTGGCTCGCCTTAACAGAGCTTTTCCATAAAACCTGAACTCTCTTATGACTCAAGATGAATTAAACTTTTCAAGACTGGCGACGGCGGACGATATCGCTGATTTTTTTTGTGCAAATGCAAATGCTGACTATATTTCTCACTCAGAATTGCAAGGCGGACGTGCTCTTGCGCCAGGCGTATGGAATCCGGATTTACGCCGGCTTATTTTTGATCAGGCAAATGCGATATTAAAAACGCAGGGTGATGCTTCATGCACGGCAAAGATCTATTGCGTATATCTTCAGCATCGCCTGCTTGGTGTTGCTTTCCTCAGCTTGAGTGGAGATACGAACGGTGTCTTTAACACCAAACGCTTTGCGGTTCTGGAAGACATTATTATTTCACCCGATGCAAGAGGGATGCGCGTTGGCAAGCGATTTTTAGATTTTATTATTGAGAACCTGAAGGTCAACGACGTGCACAGATTATTTTTGGAGAGTGGTATCACTAATCATAAAGCACACGACTTTTTTGAACGTGAGGGATTTCAGCAAACATCGGTTGTGATGATGCGAGAGCTGGTTAATTAATTTTACTCAATCAGCAATCGTAAAAAGTGGTTAGTCTTTCATATCTGGCGCTTCGATAGGCAACAACATCGTAAAACAAGTGCCTTCACCTACTTTGCTTTTGACGTTTAATTGTCCGTGCAAAATCGATGTGATGATGTTGTAGCTGATGCTCAGACCTAAACCGCTACCTCCTTGCCCGAAGCGCGTGCTAAAAAAAGGTTCGAAAATATGGCCAATGTTTTTTTCGCTGATACCATTTCCGTCATCGCTGAATTGCAGACGTATCTGATCGGTCCCATAGCGCTCGGCCGCGATAATCATGTGACCATGACTACGATCCGCGAAGGCATGGAGTAGGGCGTTTTCTATCATATTGGTTACCACTTGCCCCAGCGGACCAGGATAGCTTTTCATCTCAATATCATCTGGAATAAGGAGTTGTAACTCGTGTCCTGAATTTGTGATTCTGTTGCGAATCGACGCGGCAATATCCTGACAAGTCGTGCGTAAATTAAACTGGCGCTTATGTTCAGTATTCCGGTCAACCGCCACCTGTTTAAAACTACTTAACATTGTCGCCGCGGTAGTCAAACCATTGAGTATGAGTTTAGATCCTTCTTTGACATTATCCAGGTAATCCAGGAGTTCTGTCCGCTTTAAGTTTTGATTTTCAATCAGACTGCTAAGGGTTTTCGTCCGTTCAGAAATTGTACTAGCGATGAGCAAGCTATTGCCAATTGGTGTATTCATCTCATGAGCAACGCCTGCAACCAGAGAGCCGAGCGCTGCCATTTTTTCCTGATCGACTAATTGATTTCTTGCATCCATTAACTGACTGTAAGCGTGTGCATTGTCTAGTGCGATCGCACTATATGAGCAAAGCGTGCGGAAAATGAGTTGTTCTCTTTCTCCGTATGCGCGTTTCCTTCTTGACTGCATGGTCATCACACCGATAATACGGTTAGCTACAATCAGAGGTGAGAACAAGAGGCTCTCCATTTTCAGTGTGTCCGGCAATTGCGCTGCTGCATTGATTGTTTCAAAATTGTCGACCAAAATTTCACGACGTTCACGGATACAACGTGATGAGTAATAAATTTGGTCGTCAACCGAAAATTGATGTTGAGGTAATCGCTTTCCCGCTTCCATTCCATAAGTGAGGGTCAGTGTTGAACCTGTGCTGTCGAGAAGAAAAATAGAAAAATGCGTTACATCTAACAATGCGTTAACGTGATGTGATATCACTTGATAAATGTTATCGATCTGCAGCTGCGTCGTGATTTCCTGCCCGATGGTGCCAAGGACACAAAGCGTCTCGTTGGCTTGTTCGAGGATCGTTGCTCGGCGTTGCTGTTCTTCGACGATCGCTTTATGGTGTTCACTTTCGCTGATCGCTTTTTCTGTTTGCAACCTTAATTGCAATGCAATTGCACTGTTTTTAACATCAATATTGAGACTTTTTTCACGTGAGGAAAATGCCAGTAATGAGTAGGCATAGGCATTTGAAAAGTCTGCTAGTGTTGCATACTCAGCAGCGATTCTTGCGTACAGTTTGTCTGAGATGGCGTAATCTTGAATTTTTTCTCCAATTTCAACTGCTTGCAGTAAAAACTGCAGACTCGATACACCTTGGTTTAATTTGGTGGAGCGGAGTTCAGGATGAGCAGAAAAAATATCCGCCAGTGCCCAAAGCGATGCAATTTGATAGTCAGGGTAATTATTTGCATTGGCAATTGTGAGAGCTGTTTGGGCCGCCTCTAACGCAGCGTCAATCTGGTTTAAGTGTAATAAGGCCTGTGCCTGACCACGTAGAGCAATACACTGAAAATCCTGTTGTAGCCTGGCGACCGGGTGACTTTCTAAGCGTTTAAAATAGTTGTAGGCGTTGTGAAATTCCAATTGTGCTAGCGCGATGTCAGACAGGGAGCGCAATGCAATCACGTAACTGCGCGATTCGGTTACATTGTGCAGCGTTTGCAAAGCCTCATTCAATAATTCTTTCGCGGAATCCAACTGGTCGATTTTTCGAAATGCGTCAGCTGTTTGCGTGAGGCTAATCCCCAAAGAAATAGGCCAATCTTTTTGGCGTGCCAGTTTGAGAGCGTGTTGGCCCCATTTTAGCGATCCCTCAGTATCCCGCAGACCTGCCAGGCTATAACAAATGTTGGCAGAGATAACAATCGCTCGGGTAATCTGACCACTGTTAGCTGCTGCCTCTGTCGCTCGTATCAACTGGGTTGTAGCAGTTGCAAAATCACTGTATTGACCGGCCTGTACACCGAGGAAGTCAAATACCCACGTCAGTAATCCCTGATTTTGATATATGGTCAAACTTTCAAAGTGACGCACCCATTGTTCTTCATCGGGATGGTGCATTCGCAGTACATTTTGACGGGCAATGCAGGCATTAGCAATTTCATACCTGATTTTATCTTGTGCCAATTCTGCCTGTACCATACATAAAGCAAGTTCCTGTTGCTGAAGTTGAATTTCGCCGGCATCGGCTTCAATTTGCGCTGCTAGCCAATGCGTGTCTGCTAAACCCGGATGGTCTGCAATGTCGGAAAATAATTGAAGAGCTATATCGATTTGCTGACGCGCATTGTCGAAGTTGGTCGTTAACCAATCATTTTCTGCACGTATTAACTGCAAACGTGCTTGTATTTTTTTTTGCTCTCCGGCATTGAGTTGATATGTCGCCAGCAGTTGTTCTATCACTTCGCACATGCGAAGTGCGCGTTGCCCGTCGCGCTGACGTAAATACCATGCCAGCTCAAGCTGCATAGCGATAGAAGCCACATCAGTCCGATCGCTGAGGGCTTGTTCCAGGGTTGAAACCGTTTCATTGCTGGCAAACAACTCCATAACAAGCGTCTCCGGTCATCGCTGCACTATCAGGTACCGCGATTCATTTTTGACTAGCCAAAATGCTTTGGTGCGTCCTAAAACCAACATATTTCTAATGAACCACTTGTTACTTAAACTAATAAATTGCCATGATGTATTCGATTCGAGTATGTCGAACGATCCATTGTTTTTCTCATGTTAGTTTGTTTTAGCTATGAACGCCGATACTATTTGCAACTTCAACATAAGCGAAAAGAGATCTGATTCTGTCGATCGTGTTCACCTTTTTTAATATTGGATCTGAAAATTGCGGGTTAATCTAATCATTACCTACATATGTACTTCTTAATGGAATATTTGTTAAGTGCTTAAGTGTTAATTTTGGTTTCGGGCATGTATTCATTCCACAAATAATTGGTATAAGAAAAGTTTTAATATAATTATTATATTTATAATTAATTGAGCCTATATTGAGTTCACCGTAACAACTAGCGATGAAATATTTATTTCAAAATAGCAATCAATGTCAAACTTCTGCTATTGTTTTTCGTTGGTATTGTTTTGTTAAGTAAAAATCTCTCCGCGACTGAATATGCATCTTCCATTGTCTGCCTATCTGTTTGTAGCGACGGCGTTATCCGTTTTATTTATTTATCGGGCTGCGGTTTGGATCGTGCTCTTAGTTCTCACGATGAGTTGTGCTTACATTGAGAATCTCATTACGTTTCCCGGGGTCGTTTGCATCGCCGCAATGGCTGGGTTAATCGCAGCAAAGAAATATAGTGGGACAAATTTAATCGCTAAGCGCATTCTCAACGTTGTATTGGGGGCTCTCGGCCTGATTATGGCTTTGCATCTACTCCCTTGTAACCCTCCCGTAAAATCAAGCCATGCATAACCAGAGTTCTTGAGGCAAACTTATATGCCAAAGGAGAACAGAAATGCGTAAGAGCAGATTTACAGAGACACAGATCATTGGAATATTGAAAGCGGTTGAAGCTGGTAGATTGGTCAAAGATGTTTGTCG
>NZ_JBMPOQ010000015.1:0-93272 GCF_049340505.1 Undibacterium sp. Dicai25W
GTCCATCGATTCCATAATAGCAATATCACCACAAATTTCAAAGTTTCCGTATTGTCAAGTGTCATTGTGTTCATTGTTTTTCCACTTTTTGTTTTGTGCCTTTTTTGGCAAATTTCAATTCAAAAGAGTCTTTCAATTCTTTCTTGTCTGCATAGTTCAATAATGAATGTGCCAATTGCAACATCTTTGTTGCTCTTTGCTCCAAACTTTTTGCAAAAGCTCTGAGCATGAAAATATGGGATAAATCTTGAACAACATTGACAGTCTTTCTTGTTCTCTTTTTGACTGGTTCTGTTTGTGCTTGTTGTTCTAGTGCTTGCTCAGTCTCTTTGTCAATTGGTGTTGTTTCTCCATTCAAGAGAAAGTTGGCAACATCATATATTGAATAAAAAACAAGTCTGCCTACATTTTTATGTGGAATAGGGAATTGTTTATCTTGCCTAAGCTTAGACTGTTGCTTTGTTGATATGCCAGTCTCATCAGAAAGTTGCTCTGGTGTCATTAACAACTTACCTTTTGTCTTATTTCTTAAGTATTCAATAAGCTGTTCTTGTGCCATAGTCTTGTATCTTTTGGTGTATGGTTGCTATACTAGCAGGCTGAGTGTCCCCGTAGTTCAATGGATAGAACAAGATCCTCCTAAGATTTAGATACTGGTTCGATTCCGGTCGGGGACACCAATCACTGTTGCAAAATTGATAGCCTACTCCTATCAATGGAATGCGAAAAAGCCACCTGTTAGAGTGGCTTTTTTTGTGTCTTTTGTGCCAAATTTGTTCCAAGACTACCTTGGAACATACGGGATTTGACGGGATTAGACGGCACTCAAACCCTTGTAAATCAACAACTTAGCTCCGTTTTAACCTCGCCTAGTCCGCTTAGGAGGCATACGTTCTATCCATTGAACTACGGCGAGACACGGTGTGAACAAGCGTCCAGCCATGTTCAACAAGCCCGCCATATTACCTGAGCGAAGCGGAACAATCAAATCAAGCTTTTAGAGCCAATTTATTTGATCGTTACTCAGTCACTGAGTCTGTGGATCAACATCCCGTAACTGAAGGAAATACTTCCCAAAAAATCCGACCTTGCTTTGATGTAAAAAGTATTTCCATAGCATCTGAAATGCTTCTTCATTACCGCTAGCAAGTGCATTACCAAAGACACAACTACAGAAAGAACTACAGGCAGAACTACATTCGTAAATAAACCCTCAACAAAGTCGCTTAAAGTTCATTGCGAAAAAATACAAATATCCTATTCTGTAAAACATCGGATGTGTTTCCCAGGTTCACGACCTACCAATTATTCTGCCAAGAAATAAATACGAAGAAACAACGAGTGGCAACACTGACATTCAAAAAAATTATCACTGCCTTTTGACTTCACTTCTGCAGAATGTTAGTCAGATAATCAAAGTAAAGCCTTGTTGTAAAGCCTTGTTGTAAAGCCTTGTTGTAAAGCCTTATTCTCAGCTTTTTACCGTAGGAGGCAATATGAAAGTATTACGTTCATCGTTCTACATCTTTGGTCTTGCTTACATGCTGACAACTCAACCGAATCTACTCAAAGCCGAAAATTTGGTCACTGAAGATTACCCACCGTTTAATATTGTCAATCCAAAAACGGGCGAAGTTACCGGGATGTCCACAGAAAAAGTGCAGGAACTGATGAAGCGTTCCGATGAAAAATATACCATTGCTGCTTACCCATGGTCTCGCGCAGTACAAATGGCGCAAAACAATCCAGAGACTTGTGTATTTTCAACGTCGCGCACTCCTGGACGCGAGAATCTGTATAAATGGGTAGGTCCCTTAGTCAGAAATAATTGGACCATCTTCGCCCGCGCGGATGACACCCGACACCCGAAAACCCTAGAAGACTTACGTACTTATGTCATCGGAGGTTACCGGAATGATGCAGTAGCAGAATTTTTTTCTTTAAAAGGTTTCGAAACCGACCTGGCGAATGCCGATGCAGATAATCCACGCAAATTGCTGGCTGGACGTTTTGATTTCTGGGCTAGCGGTGAGTTACTAGGTATTAACATTCTCAAGCAACAAGGCTTGACCAAACTGATCGTTCCACTATTTACTTTCAATCAAGCTGATATGTATTTGGCATGTAATTTAGGCTTACCACAAGAAAAGATCGACAAGTGGAATCAAATTTTGAAGAATATGGAAAAAGATGGCACCAGTGCAGCGATAGAAAGGAAGTATAAATAATCAGCTTTTCGGGGCATCAGCGGGCAAATACCTGCTGCCCCGTCAATTTAAGCCATAGACGATAGTTTATCTGCACTTCCTCCACAGGCAGACGTGGAATGCACGCCGGTCTCGCGTACAATACGGGTTTTCTCCAATTTAGTCCGGCCTTTTTCGCCGCTGACCTCACAGGTATTTATGGCAGTTATCTCATTAAGCGATGCCCAATTGGCATTCGGTCACGTAGCCCTGCTCGATCATGCAGAGTTTTCTATTGAAGCAGGTGAACGTGTCGGTCTGATCGGCCGTAACGGTACAGGTAAATCTTCTTTACTGAAAATCATCGCACGGACATCCAAAATTGATGACGGTTTGCTTGTAATGCAACAAGGGATCAAAATCGCCTATGTCGAACAGGAACCGCAATTCTCACAAGATTTATCGGTATTTGATGCCGTCGCTTCAGGTCTGGGCGAATTGCCTGGGCTCCTCCAAGAATATGAAGAATTGACAGGTCAATTTGGCGGTGACAATGACGATGCATTGATGGAGCGCATGCATGACATTCAGGTCAAACTGGATGCCGCCGATGCCTGGAGCTTAAATAATAAGGTTGAAACCACACTCGATAAACTGAACTTAGCCAAAGACGCCATCATGGGCACCTTATCCGGTGGCATGAAAAAACGCGTGGCACTGGCATGCGCTTTGGTAAGTGGTCCAGACGTGTTGTTGCTTGATGAACCAACCAATCATCTGGATTTTTCATCGATACAATGGCTGGAAGGACTGTTAAAAGACTTCAAAGGCAGTGTGTTGTTTATTACACATGATCGTAGCTTCCTTGATAACGTGGCAACGCGCATTATTGAACTTGATCGCGGTAAATTGACCTCATTCCCCGGCAATTTTACGACCTACCAAACGCGTAAAGAAGAACAGTTGGAAGTTGAAGAAGTAGAAAATGCCAAGTTCGACAAATTCCTGGCTCAGGAAGAAATCTGGATACGCAAAGGAGTGAAAGCTCGTCGTGTACGTGATGAAGGTCGGGTTAAGCGTCTTGAACAATTACGCGTTCAGCGCAGCGCCCGTCGCGAACAACAAGGTCAGGTGAAACTCGACGTGTCGTCGGGCGAACGCTCAGGAAAAATCGTAGCTGAGATGGAAAATATCAGCAAAAACTTTGGCGAGAAAATCATCGTGCGCGATTTCTCCAGCATTATTTTGCGTGGCGACAAAGTTGGTCTGATTGGTCAAAACGGTGCTGGTAAAACGACTTTACTAAAAATGATTTTAGGTGAGAATCAACCAGATAGCGGCACGATTAAACAAGGTAGCAAATTGCAAATCGCCTACTTCGATCAGATGCGCGCGCAACTCAATGAAGAAGCCAGTCTCGCCGAGACAATCGCACCAGGTAGTGACTGGGTCGAAGTCAATGGTCAGCGCAAACATGTGATGTCCTATCTCGGCGATTTCCTATTCGCACCCGAACGTGCTCGCTCACCAGTCAAATCATTATCAGGTGGAGAGCGCAATCGCTTGCTATTGGCGCGTTTATTCGCTAAACCTGCCAATGTGCTGGTGCTCGATGAACCGACCAACGATCTGGATATCGATACGCTGGAATTGCTCGAAGAATTGCTAGAAGAATACACAGGTACCGTGTTTTTGGTCAGCCATGACCGTACCTTCCTCGATAACGTAGTGACGCAAGTCATCGTTGCTGAAGGTGAAGGTCAATGGCGTGAATTTATCGGTGGCTACAGCGATTGGGAACGTTATCGCAATACGGTCACCTCTTCGAAATCGACACCAAAAACTGAGGCCAAGACTAACTCATCTAACACCTTTTCTGCGTCCGCTGCACCAGCCGCAAAGGCGAAAAAGCTCAGCTATAAAGAGCAACGAGAGTTAGACGAATTACCAAAACTTATTGCACAATTAGAGGCTGAACAAAAAGAGATCACAGAGAAATTAGCTGATGCTGACCTGTATAAAAACGGGCCGGAAGCAGCAAATAAACTCAATGCACGCTTTGAAGAAATAGACGGCTTATTACTAGAAGCTTTGGAAAAATGGGAAGCGGCAGAAGCAAAAGCCAATCCCTAAACCGAGTCAAACACACCCAAAAAATGTCAGACCGGTCGTTTTTACTGACCCGTCTGACAATTGTCAGGTTCTGGTAAGTCATACCTGGCACTCAATCACAAGTAATCAATAACAAGTAATCAATAACAACATAATTAATATTTCACAACTATAGTGAATGCTCTTGCAGTAAACTAATTATCTCTCTGCCGATATATAAAAATATCACTGTCGACAAAGTGAGATGCGCCTGAAATATTGAAGCCCCTCTCATTTCGTCCACGTTGTTAGATGGATTCAAGAGGAGCGCATGTCGAGTTCACCTGCCAGTATACCGGCACTGCTTGTCTTACCCTTCGTTGGTTTGCTTTGCGCGCTCGTCCTGACACAATCCACGTATGCAAAAGCTGTCTATCATTGCGGCAGCTCGTATCAAGACAAACCTTGTGGCAATTCCGACAAAGAACAAAAAGCGCCGATTGCGAATAAGACGCCTACCAAAGAAAATGCAGACAAACCCGAAATTGATGCACAGTGCAAACAGCGAGGTGAGGATGCTAAGAGAATTATCTGGATGCGGGGCGCTGGCGCAACACAAGACCGGTTATTAGTCGATGCTGAGGGCGACTACCGCAAACAACTCATCAAAGATGTGTATGCACAACAAGGAAACGCCTCTGACGTCAGAGCGGCGATAGAAAAAGAATGCATGAGCGCAAAAGAAAAAGATACTGGAAAAACTACCAATGCACCGACGCCGGATGCCAAAGCAAACAGTGCAAGTCATGCTGAAAAAAACATTTCTTCAACCGATGCTGTCTGCAAACAGCTCATCGACTTTGTAGCAGGGATAAACAGCGTAAAACTCAGCGATACAACTGGCGCCACAACGGCTATCGTTCGCCAGCAAAAACAACAACTCGAATTACAAATAAAGAATCTGCACTGCCGCTAGCAATAGCAATAGCAATAGCAATAGCAAATTATGCAGTATGTATGCGATGAAATTCTGCACACCATATTAACAATTGTTTGGCAGGCATAGGCTTGGCAAAATAAAACCCCTGAATCTGTTCGCAACCCATGTCTTTGAGCAAATTCAACGTTTTCTCGTCTTCGACACCTTCAGCGACGACAGGTAAGCCAAAATTATGTGCGAGATCAATAATGCTCTTCACAATTTGTCGGTCTTGCTGAGACTCGATCATCCCTTGTACAAACAATTTATCGATTTTTAATTCATCAATGGGAAAACGGCGTAAATACGCAAACGATGAATAACCAGTACCAAAATCGTCAATCGATAAATGAAAACCTAAGCGCTTTAATTCGCATAAGACTTCAGTCGTTTGAGCGACATCCTGAATCAATGCGCTCTCAGTAAGTTCCAGACCTATCCTCGATGGATGGGTGAGCCAGATATTCATCTTATGCGCCAACGTCGCAGTCAAATGCGCTTGCGCTAATAGCCTGGCGGATAGATTAATCCAAATGAGTACATCCAGACCGGCGGCCTGCCATTGCGACGATTCGCGCAAGACAATATTGATCACCTGTAATGTAAGTGCTTCCACCAGACCGCAACGCTCAACGGTTTCAATCAAAACATTTACTGGAATATATTCGGGATGATCGGAAGGCCAACGCACCAATGCTTCGACCGAATAAATACGCATGGTACTTAAGTCAACTTTAGGCTGATAGACGACGTTTAAACCATTCGCCTCAATGACCTCAGCGACTAATTTAGGTAGATTTTCAGGTAGCAAGTTGGTCTGAACATTACCGCTGGCAAAGCTGAACTTTTGATGTTCGTTTAATGCCTTTTTTTGGGCGTTATCAGCAATACGCAACATTGTCAGCGCATTCGCATCCTGGATCGGCGTACATACGACACCAATGCAAGGGCTAAAATAGACATTGCCTCCATCCACAGGAATGGGTGCCTCAAGTATCGCCAACAACCTGTGCGCAGCAAGTAGCGCAAGCGCGGGTACCGATAAGTCTGGCAACATTACCCACAACTCATTCGGACTCACAAACACCATGCTGTCCCTGGAACGCAATATAGGTTTAAAACGCGACCACAAACTTTCTTGCAATTGGCGCGCTTGCTTGTCAGAGAGTAGCGCTGCAATTCTGTCACTACGCTGCAAATTCACAACCATCAAACCAAGTACCTGATTTTCGGCCGCAAGCGACATTTCTACTTGTAATTTCTCGGCGAATTCACCGCAAGAACTAAGGCAATGCGGATCACCTTTAACAGAACCATAGAGTTGGTTATTCATGATTTAGCCACGTAAAAACTGCGGCTATCGATGCCATACGCACCATCGGGTAAACCGCGTAAGATCCGGATCGGTTCCGCATCTGGTGATTGATGCATCAGATTTAATACCCAAGGATGTACCAGTGCTTCTTTATCGGCATTGGTGAGCACCAGAATTTGCGGCTCCAGACGCCGCAATTTATTGTGTTCCAACACAATTGCCGCCTCCCCTGTGGAGAGCTCTATCATACTACCGATAGGAAAAATGCCTATCGCCTGAACAAACTCCTCGACCAGCGGCGCATGCAATTCCAACTCAGCCTGTTTAAATAATTCCTTCATGGCATCAAATGCTGAACGTGTCGAATCGTACGCACGCACCGAAGTCATCGCAGCAAAACTATCGACGATAGCAGCCATACGGCCATAGATACTAATTTCCTCTGCTTTTAAACCCTGAGGATAGCCGGTACCGTCTAAACGCTCATGATGTTGACTAATGCCCAGATAAACGTTATGTGACAGCGGCCCATTTTGTTGCAATTTATGAAGACTGGTTGCGACGTGCTGACAAACAATCAAACGTTCTTCATCATCAAGCTTGGCCGGTTTTTTCAAAATTTCTTCCGGCATACTTAACTTACCAACGTCCATCAACAAACCTATCATGCCCAGTTCATTAAGCTGCTGTCTCGCAAAACCTAAATGTCGCCCTAAAGTCATCATATACACAGCCACTTTCAAGCCATGCGCATAAGTTTCTACGTCCTCACTCTGCATACGTATCAACCACATTAAAGCGGACGGATTGGCAATGACACTCTCCGTCAACAACTGCACAGCGGGCCGTACCTGATCTAGTTCCAACTCCCTTCCATCATGAATGTCATCGGACATTTTCGCTAAGAATTCCTGCGTTCTGCTGACAGCTACCGAGGCATGTTTAATTTCTTCCTGCATCGGCGCCCGGTCTTTATAGATCACCAGATTTAGCGTTGAAGGAATGAATTCCGGATGCTTTTTCCGTGCAATAAATTGCTTTTGTTCACGTGTACTTTGGTAAGGTTTCGCCGCTTTCCACTTGATAACCCACCCTTGTATTCGCTCATAGAAATCGAGTGGTGCGTAGATCACATCCCGCGGGTACAGTTCCTCGATGAATTGGCTAAAAGAAGCGGTTGATGGCGGCACTAATTGCGCAGTGCGTTCAGCCATACTCACATCTTGCGGCGCAGTAGTAACACTGGCATAGCGCAAATAATAAGGAACAGGTTGGATAAAATTTTGCCTTGAATTGCTAGAATTTTCTTGAAAAACCTTGCTCTTCTTGCGTGCGGAAGGCGCGTCCTCGACACCGGTAAAGGCCTGCCATATTTGTTTTACGCCGTTGGTAACAGCTCCTAAACTATAGCGTTCATCGATTTTCGCGGGTGGCGCTGAATAACTAACTCGGACAGTCGTTTGCTGCTCTATCGCAGGTTCATCGTCTTCGGGCGGAAGGTGAACACTGTCCCATGGCAGATGCAGTAAGGCAGTTGGGTCACTACGACTTGGATCTATCGTCAATTCGCGTACCATGCTTTGCAAAGTCTGGCAGTCAAGCAGCTCAGTCAATAAAAAACCTTGCAGCAGAAACGATGTTTTTTCCCATGGCCGATCTAACTCGACCACGAACATGCCAACGCGCAGATCGCTAATACTGATCAATAACGCATCCCGTAATTTTCTTTTTTTGCGTATCAAAATAAATGAATGACGTTTTATGCAGACTTCAATTTAATGCTTTTATCGCTAGTCTACGTAGTTACGAATAATAAAATTTTCGCGCATCGTAAAAATATTTTTGGGGACATGCACAGAAAGAAGCAATTTGACGCAAACACCCGTTTATTATCGCATCAGTTACCGATTAATTAAGTTCTTTTGACATTCGTTTACATGCAAATTTGTTGTCAATTGTTACATAGCAAAAAACTTAAAAAGTTCATCTCCCCTTACTCGGCTCACAGCTTATTCAAAACCTATTATAGACGATGAGAAAGCGGGGACAACCCGCTACCAATATCTTGCGTGCATCAAAAAGGCCTCACATACTCCCCATCAGTATTATTTCGAAGTCTATATTTAATATTGCGAATTCGTTGAAAAATGAGATCTAAAGGTGGGAGTATATTTATTTCCCCAAAAGATATTCATCATGCTATTCGGTATAGGAAAGTACTCTTTAATAAAAATTCGGCTCGATTTCTAACTCGACACCAAATTTTTTCAGAACATCAGATTGAACTGTCTGTGCCAATAGCTTTACCTCAGCACCAGTGGCATGTCCACGGTTGACCAGCACTAAGGCCTGCTTTTCGTAGACCCCCGCGGCGCCCAAACTACGCCCCTTCCAGCCAGTTTGTTCAATCAACCAACCTGCAGCGAGCTTGAAGTCACCTGAGGGCTGAAGATAGCTGACCAGATCAGGATATTGTGCGAGCAAAGCGTGACGAATTGAGGCCGACACGACAGGGTTCTTAAAAAAACTGCCAGCATTACCAATCAATTGTGGATCAGGCAACTTAGCTTGACGTATAGCAATAATTGCTTGGCTAATCTGTAATGCATTCGCTTGTTGAATTTGAGCCTGCTCCAGCCATTTCATCACATCAGCATAAGCAAGTCGGGGATGCCACATTTTTGGAAGTGCAAACGTGACATTTAATATCACCATACGATCACGCAAGCTTTGCTTAAAAATGCTATCCCGATAGGAAAACAAACAAGCCGCTTTGTCCAAAATGACCACTTCACCAGTAGCAAAATCAAATGCTTCCAGACTGTGAAAAACGTCCTGAATTTCGACCCCATATGCACCGATATTTTGGATAGGCGCAGCACCTACAGTGCCGGGAATCAATGACAAGTTTTCTAACCCTCGCCACCCTTGTGCCAGCGTCCACTGAACGAATTCATGCCAATTTTCTCCCGCAGCAGCAGTCACATAATAAAAATCCGCATCATCAGAAGTCAACTTCTTACCTTGCAGGCACATATGCAAGACCAACGCATCTATCTGATCAGATAGAACCAGATTACTGCCACCACCAAGAATTAAACGTGGCAACTGCGACAAGGAAGGATCATTGCGCACCGCCTGCAATTGCGCCAGTTCAATCACTGGTAAAAATAATTTTGCCTGCGCTGCAATACCAAAAGTATTGAGCTTTTGCAGAGAAACATCGCGAGAAAGGGTATTAATAGTCGTCATAAGTCGCAAATTATAGCTGCTAGGCTTTGTAAGCGTCCCGCATTTGATAAAATGCGCTATATTTATTTTTTCACCAAGGAAGCACTATGCCCTCATTTGATACCGTCTCTGAAGCAAACATGGAAGAAGTAAAGAATGCGGTAACGCAATCGAATAAAGTCATCACCAACCGTTTCGACCTCAAAGGCACCAGCGCCAAGATCGAGCTCAAGGACAAAGAGCGCGAAATCGTCGTTTTTGGCGACTCCGATTTTCACTTAGACCAGATTATCGTCGAACTGACCCAGACACTGGGTAAGCGCAAAGTTGACGTGCGTTTTCTCGACATGGGCAAAGTGGAAAAAATTGGCGGCGACAAAGTCAAACAGGTTATCAAAGTCAAAAACGGCATTGAAACTGAAGACGCAAAGAAAATTGTCAAAGCAATCAAAGATAGCAAAATGAAAGTCCAGGCCAGCATTCAAGGCGATGCAGTGCGCGTACAAGGCGCAAAGCGCGATGATTTGCAAGCGGCAATGGCTTTATTACGTAAAGAAATCAAAGATCTGCCACTGGAATTTAATAATTTCCGTGATTAATTAGTCGTATATTCAAAGCTGCTGGATAGATGCTGCGTCGATTTTTTGCAAAATCGACAAATCCGTTGTTCCTATCTGGCAGCCTGCTTCTTGTACCGCATCCATAATAGGCTTGCCATGAAACGCATTATTACGCTGGCTTTAATGGGGTTTAGCACATACGCAGCAGCAACTGATGTCGGGGTAGTTGGCTTATTTCCCGGCAAAGCGATTCTTGTCGTCGATGGCGCGCCACCGAAAACTTATAGCGTCGGCAGCATAATCAGCAGCGATACTAAGCTGGTCGACGTTGACCACGATACCGCCACCATTGTCAGTAATGGCAAACGTTCTGTGCTGGCAATGGGTCAGGCCGTTGCGCGTACATCCCCTGGCAAGAGCAATCAAGTTGTATTGCAAGCGGGTGATCAAGGACATTTTATTGCCAACGTTAGCATCAATGGCGTGAGTATCAGGATGATGGTCGATACCGGTGCCAGTCTCGTCACCTTACCTGCTAGCGACGCAGTACGTCTGGGCATTCATTACACGAATGGCACACACGGTAGAATGAACACGGCTGGCGGTATAGTCAACGCTTACGGTGTGAAACTTGATAGCATCAAGATTGGTGATATCGAACTTTATCAAGTCGATGCCGCCGTCCTTGACTCCGGCTTAAGCATCCCCTTATTGGGTATGTCCTTTTTAAACCGCATGGAAATGCGCCGCGAAGGGGATCAAATGACCCTGAGCAAACGCTATTAATCCCGATTTGCAGGTAAATTATCGTGGCTATAATGATTAAGACAAACCCTATAAGGTCTAGGATAAACCTATGCAATGCCAGCGTTCCATTCGAGCGAAGCGTGCAATCCAGTCTCGTTTAGTGCCCGGTATGAGGTGCAACCGCTAGTACAGGCGCACCCCGCAAGATCCCTGTATACACAAGCGCGACGCACGTTGTACCACTCCTAATGGTGAGATGCTACGCATTTCCTGCATTTGCAAAGGACGAGACTATCTTACCAATCAATTCAGAAACAGAAGCGTACTTTACAGGTCTATCGACGTCGGCCTTCCAAAACGCAATTAGCTGGCCAGGTTCTTGCCCATTTTTGGAGAGAACATCCAAGCATAAATAGCTTCCACCACCATTATCTAAAAAAGGTATCCATTCCCGACGCCAATAGTCTGGATCTTGAAAATCCGTACCTATCATTTCATCTAGCATCACTTTTATTTCGATAATATCGCCAATAGGCATGAACATCCAATTAGCGTGGAAATTATCTGAATTACTAGAATTTTGTCCGTTGCGCCACTCATAAAGGAGTCGAAAATCGGCTGGCAATGCTATTCCAACCAAATGTTCAAGTTCTGCCAGTTGATCAGATTTGACCCCTGGATTCAACGCACTATAATAATCAGGGCGATTTTTCTGTAACAAGCTATCGAGTGAAGTAATGAGTATGTTATTCATCGCCATATGCACTTTCTTTTTCGTCTCTGTAGTTGTACTAAATTAATGACGAAACATGTCCGTCATTCGCATTCCGACGTAATTCTGCAACAACTTCCTCGACCGCATAAAGCATCTTTGCAAACTCAATATCGATTGCCTCAAATTCACGAGCCGCATACACTCCGACTATAATATCTTTAAGACGAGAATAGTCAGCGTGCTCGTTCTTTGCCAATCCAAGCAAGTACTTAAGCTGTACACGGACGGACTCCAAGGGTTGAAAATCTTTGTAAACTTCAACCATGTGTTCAGCACGGTTATGTGCTATTTCTAGTGTTTGCAAAGGCTTGTTTTCACGGGCGCGCATGCGAGCTCGCATTTCTTTCATGGCACTCGCATTATCCAAATGAACTAAGAAATGTTTTTGATCGGTGGGACACTGCAAACCATGGAGTGGTTTGCCTTCTACCCAATTCGCTGGGACTGTGACAATGATAGAGGAGCATACCGAACACTGAAGGCTATTACCCTGCCGAATTAACTTAGCCGCTTCAACTCCAGCCAATTTTGCTGTCAGGAAAATAGCCATATTGATCCTTTCAATAGTAAAGCTTGCGAAATAAATGCACTATCGTCGCTATCGTCGCTATCGTCGCTATCATTTTACGCAGGCGACGTCTTAAGAAAAAAATTACATTTCGGAACGATAAATACGTCCCAATCTACATATTCGTCGCCGTATTATGCCTCATACTAACCATTTGCAAACTCCTGTAATTTACATCACGTACCCACTTCTGAGATGCTGAACTTACATTGAATAACCATTGTGGGCGGGTACAACCCGCCAATGCAAAACTTCTTTTAAGAACTGATGTCCGTTGAATCGACGTTTGTGTATCTACATGAGACGACGCAAGATCATTCACAACCATTTGACTGAGGGAGCTTCGCACAATTTTCACGACGCCTACCCAGGTACTCATGATAGCTCCCCAAGGCACGATCTCTATAGGTGGTGGTTGATCCTGAACTAAGAATATCACCGAGTTTCTTGCATCCGACTTCTGGGTTTCCCTGGACGGCAATCAGGAAGACATCACCTTGCTTATCGACCATATCTAAGTCGCGATCTGAGGGTAAGAAGCCAGGTTGAGCAATGCTTTTGTCAGTTTTAACAATCTCGAGCATGGCTTCCTTTGTACCGCGCGAATATGCTTCGATATACGATGCTAAAATTTGTTCAATTGGACGATCACCCCGCTTTTGATTCGTTGAACAAAATAATATTGCACGCCCGAAGACTCTCCGCTGCGCATCAAGGAAAACCTTTACATTGGCGTCTATCTGTTCGGCGACTGACAGCGTTGCTATCTCAGCAGTACCTAAATCAGGAGGAGTTTTAAGAGCCAGATCATCAGCGAGTACTATCGATGTCTGGTAACAACAAAAGATAAAAAAAGAGATGGATAAAATTTTTCGCATTGCACTTTTCCTTGTACCCGGATGCTACTTAAAGTAGGGTTAGTTGAAATTTTAGTTTTGCCACTTCTTTTCAGTCAGGGTGTTCTGCTATGGCGATTATTACTGATTTCACAAAAATACGGCTTGACGGAAAAATCATCGACGAGCGCCATGAATTGCGACAACCGATGAATTCAGGTTGGGCTCAGTGCATCGTAACGGAATGGCACTGGAGATCCACAGATCAAATCGTAACAATAAAATACGCTGGCGGCGTCTTGGCAAAGCTCTTGCCAAGAAACACAACAGTTAGAATCATTGATACCGTGATAAAGAACGGCATTGAACGTTCGGCACTTAGTGTACTTGATAGTCACAGAGAATTGAAATACTCGATTCCAAACGTGCACAGCATCAAGGGAAATATCTATCAAGATCTTTTGCTGGTTTGAAGAAGCTACCGAGAACCCTGAACATTATTTTTCTGTAGTATTTCAAGCTGGTGTTGATGGAATCCCGTACCAATATCGATTCGAATTTGATATTGCATATGGCGGTATTCAAAAATAACGGAGTCCCGATGAGCATTGTTTTAAAGAAGCTGACTATCGAACATTCGGATGTCGATCAAGTTCAGCTTCAACGAACCCCTTACATCGAAAAAAGTTGCCAGATCCGAATTCGTGATATCTGTAACTTAGGATACGTATTTATTTTTGGCTTATCTATCACTGCGTGTAGTAATCTTAGCGAAATGATGGTCACACGACCTATTCATGAGCTAAAGAGCGATGATGGCCAAGTCACCTACACGCCACCAGATCATTGCTCAACACCTGCTTACAGTATCAACTACCGCCCTGGCAATGGCGTGAGCATGCGACTCTTAAATGACCAGGGTGGAGACTTTTATGCGACGATCTACCTGGATTTAAAAGTAAACACACATTTTGCTTTTACCTCGTCAACGGTGAAGGTGCGCACGGTAAATGGTACTCAATCTATGGATACTGTGCTTACCAATTTCTCATATACCGAGCGCCCGTCTGGCAAGAATCTCCAGGTTTTACCAACGAATGGTATCTCGGGGCCAGCCCCGAATACGCCGTTCACCTATCCCTCACCTTATTACGCCACCTCGTACGCGACAGAATATTCCTTCATCACCAGCTTCATTGCGCAGACCCATGGAGTCAATCGCTTTACCATTCAATTACCCGATGCGGTAGTCAACGGGCAGGCTGTCACTTTCGCGCCTATTATAGTAGCGCGGAAAGAACTTAGTTATTATCACAGCGCATGCTTACGTTAACTACCCAACGGGTTAGTGTTGAATGAATTCTACCGCCACATCATAATGATTTACTCGACGTGGCTCTCAGCCTCAGTTTTTCATCACGAAAAATATCGAACGCCATACGCATTTATTTTACAAATCAGACCGGTAGATTTACACCGCAGATTGCACGAGACGGCGTTGTTTAACTGCGTTCGCCAATCCTTCCAGCACAGCGACGCTAGAATCCCAATCGATGCAGCCATCGGTCACTGACTGACCGTAGACCAATTCTTTACCTGGTACCAGATCCTGACGTCCCGCGACCAGATGCGACTCGATCATCACGCCAACTATTCGCGTATCGCCAGCAGCAATTTGATTACCGATATCTGCGCAAACTGGGATTTGATTGGCAGGGTTTTTCGAACTATTTGCGTGTGATGCATCAATCATTAAGCGCGAAGCCAGACCTGCATTAGCGATATCTTTGCAAGCTGCATCGACACTGCCAGCATCATAATTTGGTGTTTTACCGCCACGCAAAATGATATGGCAATCTTCATTGCCATTGGTGGAAACAATCGCAGAATGGCCGCCTTTGGTGACCGATAAAAAGTGATGTGGTTGCGACGATGCTTTGATCGCATCGACGGCAATTTTGACGTTACCATCAGTGCCATTTTTAAATCCCACCGGGCAGGATAAGCCAGACGCCAATTCACGATGAACTTGGGACTCTGTGGTGCGCGCGCCGATCGCGCCCCAGCTAATCAGATCAGCAATGTATTGCGGACTGATCACATCCAGGTATTCGGTTCCGGCAGGCAAGCCAAGTTCGTTAATATTGAGCAGCAGTTCACGAGCGATACGCAGGCCGTCGTTAATCCGGAAACTATTGTCCATATAAGGATCATTGATCAAGCCTTTCCAGCCAACGGTGGTGCGTGGTTTTTCGAAATAAACACGCATGACGATTTCTAATTCGCCTGCGAAACGCCCGCGCTCAGCAGCGAGTTTGCGTGCATATTCCATTGCTGCTTGTGTATCGTGGATGGAACAAGGTCCGATGACGACCATCAATCTGTCGTCTTGTCCGTGCAGAATTCTATGCAATGCGGTGCGGGCATTGGCGGCAGTTTCAGAGGCCTTTTCGGAACAGGCAAACTCACGAATCAAATGTGAGGGTGGAACCAATTCCTTCATTTCACGAATACGTAAATCATCGGTGCGCTGCATGTTTTCTCCCGTTTTTCTCAATACTAGGTAACTACTATTTAAATGCTATGTGAATACTAAATGAATACTAAATTCTAAAATTTCTGGCAAAAAAAAACCGCCACAGCTGGCGGTTTTTACGAATTCTGGTTGGGCTCTTTTTCTTTGCGCGCTTACCTTCTTCCGACCGCCTGAGGCTGGGAATAGCTAAAGTAAAAAAAGAAAAAGAAGTGTGTCATTTTCATGAAATTAGGTGCTTGAATGAAAAGCCTGTATTAAATTCTGATAAAACCTTAAAAGTCAGACTTTGATATTGCATCAAAATTTTGCAATTAGCAAGCCTAAAAATCAAAAACCTCGATTATTTTTTCCAAAGTGGCGGTGGCTCTGGTGGAATATCACTATCCGGATAGACATTCATCACCGGATTGCTTTTTTCTGACACTTTGATTTGGGGTGCGTTGCGCGCAACCCAGCGGCGCATTTCTTGCAAATTGACAACGATATCTGCCCTACCCGGCCCCAGACGTACCGCACGCTCAAGCAAAGCCAGGGCTTTTTCATAATCACCCTGGGCCGCAACCGCCACTGCCTGATTATTGATCGCAGACGGATCAAACGGATTTACTTTAGCTGCTTCGGCAAATTTTTTGCTCGCTTCTGCATTATCGCCTTGCGAAAGTTGAATCCTGCCTTCTGCCTGTAAATCTGCTGCAAATGAAGCAGTCTGAGCAAAGGATGCTAGCGGCAAGATGGCTGCCATGAATAAACGTTTCAAAATTTTACCCATTTGCATTAATTTCCCATGTAATACGGCTTAGGTGCCACTGGTGGAAACGACACCGGACCGCGCTTAGGCTCAAAGGTATAACGTAAGTACACCAGGGCAGATGCATCAGTGAAATCACCTGAGTTATCAACCGACATGCGTCCACCCAGCGCAAAATGCGGCGATAGCAAGTATTCTGCAGCACCAGCTAATTTATATTGAATACCTGTATGTGTTTGCCCAGCATATGTCGTATTGATGCTGACTTTTGGATTCGCCGCAGCAAATAACTCTAAAGAAGTCTGATCGGCACTTACCAGCGGGTAATATAGTGCCGCATCGGCACGGAACGATTGTACGCCTATTGCAGCACCAAGCTGATATGACAATTTGCCGCTACGGCCACTTACTTCAACTGGCAGGTTCAATGCGTAATAAGATTGTGGGCTAAAGTAGCCACCATTTCCGTAGGTAAAGTTTTGCAGATTTTTCTTATAGAACATGGTGGTCAAATTGAGTCCCACCGTGACACTGGTATTTTTGGTTTTATAGACGCGCCAGTAGGCACCACCGCCGAAATCCAATGCCGTATTTTTGACGACATTGGTTCCCAATAATTCTGCAAAACCAAGACCCCCGTAGACACCGCCATCATCCTCGTTGTAGGCAGCGTCAACCCGCAAGCCGTTCTTGGTCACACCACCCCAGCTTAATCCATAGATGCTATCACGTGCCCCGGCATAAGAGAGGTAGCTATCAGTAACGGAACGGCGTGCCAGTTCAACGCTGAAATTCATGTCATCAACCTGATTGCTCCAACGAATTCCACCAACAACATTCTTGATCGGAAAACCAATAGGACTCGATCCAATATCGACTTTAAAGCCAGAGAGTTCGTAACTCAGACTAAGCGCAACACCTTTCGCGACTTGATCAATCGATGCTGCATTAGACAAGCCTTGTTGCCGCGCAATCGTTGTGAACGGGACATTGGCGAATTGCGCCTGCTGACTCAAAATCACATTTTTACCAAACAAGCCGCCGCTATTCGGATCATTCAAGTTTAAGACGCCTGGATCTACCGTCACCGGAATGATTTTCAAACCAAATTGCCCGTAACCCAAGGTTGAGACATGCGCTTCAATGGGTATTTCCAGGTCTTTAAGTTGTGACAAGCCGCTTTGCCCACTGCGGGCACGTGCAGACAAGCCTACTGTCACTTCTGAACGGTTTAACTCATTAAGCGAATCAATCTCTCTCATCAGCGCCTCTTCTTCAGGGCTGACTGCCGGTCCACCCTTAGAAGACGTCGGCATTGGACTTGTTGAAGCAATAGCGCTCGAACGACCATTCATTGCAGCAGTTGTATAGGTATTCTGAGCGGGACTTTGCGTCGCAGCTTTAGCAACTGTATTGCTATTAAACGTCGTATTTTGACTTGTGGGCGAAATCTTCACCGGAACAGGCACCTGCACAGCAGCAGGCTGTGTTGAAGGTAAGCTCGGTACGCTTTTAAGGACAGGAGCAGAGTTCACCGGAACTACCGGAGCCGTTGATATACCTACACTCGCAGGTGCAATACTCGTAACCGGAACAGTTGCTGCAACGCCGACAGCAGCGGCAGGATTTGTTACTTTCAATGCCGACGAAGCGGGAGTTGTATACTGCGATGGTAGTTGCGGCACTTCTTTTAATGCAGGACCAGCGACCGTCTTAGTCACTACTGCTTCAGTTTTGCGTTCGGCAAACGGATTGACTTTAAAATCGCCAACGTTGACAACAGGTGCTACCGGATCGACTAAACGCAGACCACCAGCACCACTTTTTCCATCACCGGCCAATGGTCTCTGCGCTTGCTCCATTGCCAGCGCTTTTTTGAAGTAGCCTAGTGCTTTACCATTTTGTCCTTGCGCTCTGGCCACATTACCCGCTAAGGCGATAAAGCGTGGATTATCTGGTTGCAGATGCATCAACTTATCAAGATTTTCTTCAGCGCCTTTGAAATCTTTGACCTGTATCGCTGCAAACACCAATCCTTGTAAAACCTCAGGGTTATCTGGTTCGGTTTTCAGCACCTTGACATACAATTCTTTTGCTGAGTCAGTATCACCAGACGACGAATAAATGCGAGCAAGAGCCAATAGCAACAGATTGTCGTCTGGATTTTCGATCAGCATTGGCTGAATGTAGGTATAGGCACTAGCGTAATCTCCGGCTTCACGGGCACGGTCTGAGTAGCGCATCGCCAGGGCTTTTTGCAGCTGTTTGAATGCCGCAACCTCATCTTCATTCAGCTTCGGCATACTTGCAACCCGCCGCATGACAGCCTCCAATTCGGCCTCTTGATTAGCTTGCATCAGGGTTGTTGCGTATTCCAACAACAAGCTTGCGGATGGTTTTGGCGTATCTTGCACCGCCTGACGTATCATCGCGTAGCCACGCTCGGTATCGCCCAGCTTGATATATAAGGCGGCAACGGTGCCAACAAATTCCGGATCTTTATCAGCGGCGGCGTTGATTTCCCCTAAAATTTCCCTGACCTGCTCGGTCTTGCCGCGCTTATTCAACAAATCGATACGGTCAAGCTGAACACGTATCCACAACCTTTTTTGCAGCGTGAACATTTCTGGTCTGCGCGCATTGGGCGGAATACGCTCCAATGTTGCCAAGCCTTCCCACCACAATTGTTGTAACTGACTGAGCAAGGCACTTACGTACAAGGCCTCGGCTTCCGGTTTATCAACATTGGTCAGCACATCAAGCAAGGCTTGTGCTTGACCGGGCATATTCCGCTTCAAATAAATCTTAGCCAAAGCCATGCGTAACCAGGCATCTTCAGGCTTGATCAAAATCGCATCTTCCAGTGCCATTTGCGCACCGTTGATGTCGCCTGCTGCCTCTAGTTGCTTTGCTTTTTCAACTAATTGCGATGATTTCAAATTGGCCAAAATCGCCAATTGTCGCGGTAACATGTACGGAGTCAACGCTTCCATATCAGCAAGCCGTTTTTGTACATCGTAAATTCCGACCAAGCCGTCTAAGGCGCGCATATTGGTTTTGTCGGCGTTAAAAACGCGCTTGTAGTTTTCCTCTGCACCGACCATATCGTTATCAGCTTTGAGTGCATCAGCTAACTGCAAAATACCTGATGGTTCTTTACTGTTGAGCGCGATGGCTTTACGTAACAAGGCAATGCCCTTTGCGCTATCGTCATCTTCAAATGCACTACGAGCCTCTTCGATGATCGCCCAATAGTTTGCACCGTCATACGCTTGCTTCCAGTTGCCCCTGCCGCTACTTGAAGATAATTTCAAGGCTTTTTCTAGATACTTACGTGACTCGACAAATTCTTCCTGACGCATTTTTACCAGGCCCATACCACCATAGCCAACGGGGTCTTTAGGGTGAGTCTTAATCAGTGTCGTGAATTCTTTTTCCGCCGTTGGGACATCGTTGTCGTCTAAGGCAGCAAAACCAGCTGACTGGCCTTTGACAAATGCTGTGTCGACCTTAGGCTTATTTGGCGCACGGCTGCTTTCCACTGCCTCTATTTTGGGTACCTTGCCGATGTTGGCAAGTTTAGTCTGTATCATTTTATCGTCAGGATGTTTTTCCAGATAAGCACGGTAGTATTTACTATCGCTTTGTGCCACTCCCATCCAACTTAATGCCTGACGCCAGGCTTCATTCGCCTGTTTAGATACTTCCGGTTTATTACTGAGGTTTTCTAGCAATCCTATGCCTTCATGACGATATGCATCACGATAGGTCAAGGTTTGGGCATAGGCCAGCGCATATTTCAAATTTGTCGGATTCTCTTTGACCAACTTTGCCTGACCAGATTTAGCCTCGTTGTAACCATTCAAGGTACCCGCCAATACCTGATAATATTCGAGCGCAGCATCTCCCTTCAGACGGGACGGATCGCCGAGCAAACGAAAGCTGTCTGCAGCTGCATCAACATCTCCTTGCCGCGCTAATTTACGAGCATCTTCCAGTTGCACCTTGGGATTCACTGCTCCGCGACGTATTGCCTCGTCAACTGGACGAATTTGCGCCTGGGTCGCCTTTAGCTGTTTGAGTTTTTCCAGATAGGTTTTTGCTTGTTCAGGGTGACCGCTACGCGCCTCATACATACCGAGAGCAACCAGCGCATCGATATTATCCGGGTCAACTTTAAGCAATTTGCCCCAGGCATCGGCCGCATTGTCATCACGGCCGCGCTGTTCCCAGAATTGGGCTTGCTCAATTAATTTTTGTTGCAGAGGAGAGTTCGCAAAAGCCACATCGAATTCGAAGTACATCGCCAAAAGCGCTAGTACCATCGCTTTTCTTTTGAAAACCATTCATTTCCCCTGTTAAATCCCTGTTAAATACTTGACAGACCGCGTGATGCCGCATTCTCAGACATCATAAAACTCTTAAAGGTTTTTTGACATTCTAACCAATCAGACCGCAACAAAGCGGCCTGATTGGTTATTTTTTTATATTCACTTATGTACCGCGAATGACATTAGTTATTCATTGCCGTCATTGACTTGCAGGCGATTTGCCGCTTTTCTTCTCAAATAACGGAATAACATCGTTGCTACAATCAGTGACGCCAGCATCAGGAAAATAATCAACACAATCGGGCGAGTTGAAAGACTCCATTTAATCATAGTCCAGAGTGGAAGATGTCCAGAGTAATAAGTGTCACCTACCAGAGCATTGACTATTTTATCTCCTTTAATCAGTACCAAATCCCCCTGAAATTTACTACGTAAATCTGCCTTATTCAATCCGCTCACCACATCAAGTAGGCTCTCTGCATTACCGCCGGTGACTACAATTACTGAGTGTCCAGATGATAAAGGAGACTCAAACTGCATCATCGCTCCAAAAGCGTTCCCGGTTTTTGCTAACATTTCTCCGGAACGACGCTCGACATCATCCAGATCCTTGCCTGCCCATCTTGCCAATACGCGCAAAAAACCACGTGGGATTTGCAAATGATTGCCAGTATCGTCCATGCTCATGGGCATATATTTTGACCACTGTTTCAATAAAGGCTGATCACCATTCGTTGCAATCAACAACAAGTCTTTATCACTGTGTTTGTCTACATCAACGCTACGTATGACCGTACTATTCGTCACCGGGTATCCGGTAGACTCACCCATACGTCCCATCATATTTAGGAAAACTTGAACTTCCTCGTTACTAGGACGATCAGGCATCACTACGGCTGAAGCAGATAAGTCTGCAAATTTAGTGAATGGGAACCCCGCATTAGCGACATAGGCGAGATTAGGAAAGGTCGCATAATGCGGCATATCCGAAAAATCAATGGTCGAATCCGGGTCAATCGCAGAGCGGACATTATCCAGATAAACGTCCTTACATTGTCCTTGCTTTGGGTAGTCATAAAAGAACTGGAATTGCAATTGATTTTCGGCACCAATTTTAAACAATGGTACTTGAATTTCTTCTTGCGCAAAGCGATGCCCTTCTTTAAAGAATAACATCACTGACTCTTTGATCTTACCTTTTTCTGTTTCGGCACCGGACAGCGGCAAAGAACGAACAAAGCCATTGTTAATACCGATATTGAGAGTTGATTTATCTATCGTTGGTCGCGGTGTAAAGCGATAACGCAAATCGATAGGTACGCCGTCACGCTGCCAGGTGAACAGATCTGGAGCAACCCGCATATTCAACCGGATGACATCCGGGTTCATTCCACTCACCTGCAAATCATCGACGGATAAGACTTCACCAAATTTTACCGGGCGATTGGTTGGGAACCAGTTCGGTGCATCGTAGGCAGCACGTAATTCTGGCTCCTTGAAGTCTTTAATCAACGCACTCGGTCCAGATAATACTGATCGTCCCAAAGTTAAAGCCTGAGCCGCAATTTTCAGTTCGGAATTATCACGCCCCAAAACCAGTAACAATTTATATTTAGGATTGGCAGGATTAGCAACGACCATTAATGTTGGGCCATTGATCGTTGGAATTTGTATACCTGCAGGCACTTCTTTACTAGTAGCAAATACGATCGCATGTGCTTTCGGCAGACCTTCTGTCGATACCGGGAAACGCGCGCCACGATACGAGGCGAGGTGACCAAACCATGAGGCGACAACACCCGCATTGCGCAACATGTCTAAGGAAGCTTGTTGTGGCAGAACGAAAGGTAAATCCAATAATTTAGAGTCACGTCGATCAAAGAATGGTGCTGGCAACAATGCCAAGTCATTGGCTAGATCCAGAGAATTCACGGTGAGTTCGAGATAACTGGTGTTGCTGATTTGCGCCCACAAACTGGAATGATATGGGTCTTCGCATTCTCGGGTGTAGTGACCAATCAATTTGAATTTAAGTTGATTGAAGTCAGCGAAAAAGCGTGGATCAATCGTATCTTCACGAACAATACCCTTCGATGTTTCTCTTGGTAGAGGAACGGCACTTACCAACTCATTATTGACCAACACTTTGAGATGCGACAACTCAGGTAATAAGGCAGGAGAATAGGCAACACCATATTTTACTTTCGCTGAAGTAATGACCTCGTCGCTGCGAACCGTAAACGGGAAGCTACGTTCTCCTTCTATGCCACGCAACTCAATCGCATCACCGGGCAACATTTGTTTTAAGGTAATCGTGTAGACCTTTTGATTGCTTGAAGGTGCAGCCGCAGGAGTAGCAGTTGTCGATGGGCTCGCTGAATCATCACTAGTCTGCTCTTCGGCTGGCTTACTGTGTTTTGACTTAGCATAAACATTGTCATGCATCGTCAATGACAAACCAGCAGCAATCGCTAATACCAAAGTCGTTTTAGCGGCACGTTTCCAAGGTAGTTTGGCTTTATTTTTTTTAACAATGTCAGCTTCAGTATGTGTATTCATATTTTCAGATTTTTTTTCCCAGTATTGCTTTAGTCCTTCGCCAAATCTGACGAATCCCTGTACGCTATGAAAAGCAATTTCCTTTAACCCATTCAACGGATGATCAATATTACGATCATCCGACCAATTCAACCAGACATCAGCCCGCCCAACCGTACAACTAATTAAATCTTTTTGTTGTTGCAAATCCAATTCTAAAAACTGCACACTCAGCACGTTTTTCTTCACAAAGATCACTTTAGAGGGAAACAGGCATTCTCCATTGGTTCCGTATAACGAAACCAGAAGTAAATCATCCTTTTGCATCGCAAAGCCATCTGGGACTTTCAGGGACATTCCGCCCATAGAAAAATCTTCGGTTTGACAGACGATAGAGTGGCCGTTCGATAAGCGCAAGGTAGCGTTTAAGATAGCCCTCACCCTATGCGTTCTGCGCACCTGTTTTGTCTCCGTTGCCACAGCTAAGGTAGCGCCTAAAATTACCAGGTTATAAATGGTCCACAACATGTTCAGAATTACGGTATCGAGCTCAAAAGTATTCCACCATAATGCCCGTCCAATGCCGACCAGAAATCCAAGGACATTTAAAGTCAGCATGACCAGATATGGTTTAGAGATCACCCAGTCGAAGTGTTCCTCCTGAACCAAACCACCTTTTGCCGTCACATTGAACGTACCTAATTTAGGGTTAATCAAGGCGACCAGAGTCGGGCGAAAAATATACCAGGCCAATGTAGCTTCATAGACTTCGGCCCAAAATGAATGCCGGTGTTGGCCTTGGATACGGGAGTTGGTTAAGTTGGCGTGCAATAAATGAGGTAAAGAATAGGCTGCAATGGACAGTGCCGAAGCCTTAATAATGTGAACTTCAAAAAATAGGTAAGAGATGGGTGCCAGCAAAAAGACCATGCGTGGCAAACCGTAGAAAAAGTGGAGCATCGCATTGCTGTAACAAAGGCGCTGCCCGAACTTCAAACCTCTGCCAAATAAAGGATTATCAATCCTAAAAATCTGTGCCATACCCCTGGCCCAACGGATCCGCTGCCCTACGTGAGCGGACAAACTTTCGGTTGCCAGTCCAGCCGCCTGAGGTAAAGCCAAATACGCTGTGTTATAGCCGCGTCTTTGCATTTTGAGGGCTGTATGCGCATCTTCAGTTACGGTTTCTACGGCAATGCCCCCGATTTCCTCAAGATAACTACGTCTCAAAATCGCGCATGAACCACAAAAAAAAGTTGCATTCCAAAGGTCATTGCCATCCTGGATCAGACCATAAAAGAGTTCCCCTTCGTTCGGCACGTTTCGGAAAGTTTGCAGATTTCGCTCAAATGGGTCTGGCGACAGAAAATGATGGGGGGTCTGTATCATTGCCAGTTTTGGGTCAACTAAAAACCAACCCATGGTGTATTGCAAAAATGACCGCGTCGGCATGTGATCACAATCGAAAATTGCAACATATTCGCCATCTGTTCTTTTGAGAGCGGCATTGATGTTACCGGCTTTTGCATGTTTATTGTCGGCACGGGTATAACATTTCACACCTATACTCTCAGCAAATGCTGCAAATTCAGGCCGTCTACCGTCATCCAAAATAATAATGTTTAGTTTATCCCGTGGCCAATCAATTCCCATTGCCGCCATCACGGTTGGTTTAACGACACTTAAGTCTTCGTTATACGTCGGAATAAACAAATCAACGGTAGGCCAGGTTGACGTATCCGCTGGCATCATGATTGGCTTACGCTTTAACGGCCATGCCGTTTGCAAATAGCCTAACAACAAGACCACCCACGCATACACTTCTGCCATGACAAGTACCAAGGCAAAAAATAAGTCCAATGGATTTTCACTGCTTATTGTGTAGGTGATACGCCAATAGATGTAGCGACTGGTCGCGCTGACGGAAAACATCACCATGATTAATGAGATCAGGGTTCCGGTATAACGTCGTAGATAAAGTGCAGTTGAAAAAATAATGGTGGAAAAAAAAGCCTGTAGCGGCAACTCCATAGGAACGCTAATCGCAGCCCAATACAGTAAGGATGCAGCAATTAAAGCCAGCGCACGCGGTACCTTGTGCTCCCACCCTGGCCAGTTGACCATCGATAAGCCAAGCTCATTGAGGCGACCATACAAATAACGAGAATTAAGTATCGAGCGCATTAATCGACCAATCCAAAATTTTTCTGCAACCAAGTCGTCAGGTATTGCATATCCTGAGTGGCAGAACTATGTTGAGCGTAGTAAGAAACTGGCGTCTGGCAAGCGAGCGCCTCACTAACAGCCTCATCACGATGAATGGCGGTAGGCACGAAGCGTTCACCCAGATTTGAACGCAACATCCCAAATACATCACGACACAGTTGTTTAGAGGCATCCATTTGATTCAGCACATAGCAGTAACCTAGAAAATCCTTGCGCCCCTTTGTATAAAACTGGATCAGGGATTCAATGGATGGGATTGTAGAATACGAAGCGGCATCTGGCTTGAGCACAACCAAACCAATATTGGCCACTTTCAATACTTGTTGCAGATAAATACTAGGACCAGGTGGTGTATCAATTAAAACCACGTCGGTTTCATTCAGACCAAGGCTGTTGAGGTGTGATAGTAACCAATTCGGTTCAGTCTTGATTGCGTGTTCAAATTTATCCCGCTGTTTTTCGTCAACTGAGCCGTACGGCAAAAAATCGACGCCAAAACTACTTTCATGCAAGGCATTTCGCCACTGCCCTTGTGGCAGGTTATAGGTAGCAATCCCGGCAGCATCGTTATGAGGCATGCCAAAATGCAATCTCAGCGCATTTTGTGGGTCTAAATCCAAAACGGTAATTACTGCACCGAGGCGAGCTAAGGAAGCTGCCAGATTGGCGGTCACTGTTGTTTTACCAACCCCGCCTTTGGGAGAAATAACTGCAACAACCCTCATGGTCTGAATATTTTTTTGAAAAATGAATTGACTGGCGCTTCGACTTTTTGTGGTTGTTGATCTTGATTGAGTAATCGCTTAAAAACTTCCGACACTGAATGTGATTTTGAAGAGAATGGAATAGCATTAGCTGGCGCTGATGTTGACGCTGTTGTTGATGCTGATCCAACAGGACGAGAAGAAAATAAGGAATTCACTTTATTCTCTACAGGTGGTGTAACTACTTTGGTCGCAAAGAGAGATTGTTTGATCTCAAAAAAATCATTGGTGGAAGGAGCAACAGGTGGTGTTGAGTTCAATGCCGCTCCATTGACTTTAGGCATAGCAACTTGTGACAACAGCGATTCTGCATTGGCATCAGGAGGAGCCATGATGGCAACGCCAGCCTCTTCGAATTCGTGGCTCAAGTCCTGGGGTGCTTCATTCACACGCACATCACGCAGCAGAGGCCAACGTTGTTTTGCCTGTTCACTATCAATATCACGATTAATTTCCTGATACGAATTCGTTGTTTGTCCAAATTTTTGAAAAAGATTTTTAACATCATCATTCATAATTTTCACCATCCTTGTTTAATTTCCAAGCACGCTACGTAATGCGACCTAACGACGCGTGAAATAAGACGGTTCTTCCACTTGCTTTTTCAACTGGTACACAAACAACTGCCCTTCTTCTAAAACATTATCGCGCTGGGATAGACGTAAAGATTTATCCATTCCCAATCCATCAAACCATTGTGCATAAATGCCCTCCAGCAAGGCAGGAGACCATGACAAAGCCTCATTGCCAAATGCCACTTTTAACGGCGATGCATGATGGGCGATAATCAGGCTATCAACCTCTTCAATGATTTCAACCCAACCCCAATTCAATTCCGACCAAATTTTATTCATACCCGCCTCTAAGGAAAGTAAGCTGCTTCCGTCGCCAATTGAAAATTCCAGAGCCATCGTGCGCCCCAAATGGTGCATAAAGGTACGAAGATCTCTGGTGTCCCCTTTCGATGCAAACTCAACGGAAAAAGCTTTCAAAAATGCCTTCCATTGGATCGAGCATTGTTGATTTTCGTAATATTCCGCGCTCTTAGTCGACATAGGTGCAAACTTCCCTGTACTGTTTTATGGCTAAAATTAGATTTCAAATCAATGAACTATTGATATGCAATTACTTTATCATCCTGCGTCCGCAAAAATCTATGCTTCTACCATGCTCAAATGTCAATAAAGTATAAAAAGTAACAATTTGTAAGAGATCCAAGACGGTCGCCCGCCATTACTTTTATACAGTGCTGGAATTTCTAAGCATTGAGTTATTCAGCAACAACTTTCACACATCGGTTTACGCCAAAAATTTTCGGCTAAATTCACTGATTAGCCGCCAAAAATGGCGAATATGTATCCATTTAACCACGAATTCGTGACCCGATAATGTCAAACCAGTAACTAACTGTTAGATATTTTCATCAAGAGCATTACATATGTTTTTTTGAAACAGTTATCCAGAATAAATTAAACAACATGTAATAAAAAATACATGCCTAACAAGCAACTTAAGAAAACTTGTTAAAAGTTTAAAGTAGCTAGTACTAGTTAACGTCCTAACAAAGACAAAAATGAACCAAAAACATGAAAAATATCAAATACATCACGATAATTAACAATTGCTTAACAGCATTTTTCTTTGAAACCGTTGTAGTACTAAGTAGCTCAGCTGCGTTGCGCAATACCAGCGAGTAACCAATCGATGATTGCCTGTAGATTTTCGGCGGCAGGATTGGTGGGTTTGTATTCTAAAATCGGACGTTCAAAGGCAAGTGCCTCTTCTACTTCTGCACTTTCAGGAACGACAAAAGGAACCATACGGTTACCGAGTCGTTCGGCAAAAAGTGCGAGCACATCCTGAGCGAGCTGGCGTTTGGCGCCTTGGTTAATGATATAAGCAGAGCCTATACGCGCACCGGAATGCCCGCCATAGGTTGCAATTAATTCTTCCATCTCAGGCAAAGTTGAATACGAAGCGGCGTCAGCCAACATCACTACGAGTAAAAAATCAGCCGCATGAACCGCTTGCTTCAGATAAACCGAGGGCCCCGGGGGGGTGTCCAACAAAACAATCGTATCCGGATGAAGGTTAGCACT
Organism: Undibacterium sp. Dicai25W; assembly: GCF_049340505.1. Lineage (NCBI taxonomy): Bacteria > Pseudomonadati > Pseudomonadota > Betaproteobacteria > Burkholderiales > Oxalobacteraceae > Undibacterium > Undibacterium sp. Dicai25W. The sequence continues at coordinate 28,531 of NZ_JBMPOQ010000015.1, forward strand.
TTGCAATTTTTTGAGCAGCCAATCGTCTTGGTTTTCTAATTGTGCTTCAAAACGGAGACGCCTGCTTTCGCCGCCGTTGCCATAAGGAGTGAAGCTGACGCCATAAGGACTGGAGTGCGTCACTCCTGCAAGACGGGTACGACTGGCGTTTAAAGCGCTAATTCCTTTACATTCATTTTGATCCAGTCCACCCAAGTGCCATTGCATCGCATTTTGCGGATCAAGGTCGATAATTAAAGCCGGACGCCCTCTCTGTGCAATACCGGCACCAAGATTTGCGGAGATCGTAGTTTTACCTACGCCACCTTTAGCAGAAACAACGGCGATAACGTACATGGAAATTATCCAACAAAAAAAGGAAGTAAATAAAAGCCAAAGTCTGCTTCTTGCAAAAAATTTCCCGTACTTCGATCATCTCGTCATATAGAAAGACAACCGATACAGTTCACAAGGTTTGCTTAAGCAGTACCACCAACAGTTAAGCCTTCGATTCTTAAACTTGGTTGACCAACACCGACTGGTAAACTTTGCCCTTCTTTACCGCAAACTCCGATGCCGGAATCGAGACGTAAATCGTTGCCTATCATAGAGACATGATTTAATACTTCTGGTCCATTGCCGATCAAGGTTGCGCCCTTCACCGGATAGGTAACTTTGCCGTTTTCTATCATGTATGCTTCGCTGGCTGAAAATACAAATTTGCCATTGGTAATATCAACCTGACCACCACCAAAATTAACCGCGTAAAGTCCGCTCTTGACTGAAGCCAGGATTTCTTCAGGATCTTTATCGCCGGCCAACATATACGTATTCGTCATACGCGGCATAGGAAGATGCGCAAAAGACTCACGGCGGGCATTGCCAGTAATATCCATTTTCATCAGACGGGCATTCATAGTGTCTTGCATATACCCCTTGAGAATGCCGTCTTCAATCAAGGTGCTGCATTGTGTCGGGTTGCCTTCATCGTCGATATTTAAGGAGCCACGACGGTGTTGCATGGTACCGTCGTCAACCACGGTAACTCCTTTCGCAGCCACACGTTGACCAATGCGACCAGAGAAAGTACTAGAACCTTTACGATTAAAATCACCTTCCAGACCATGTCCAATCGCTTCATGCAATAACACGCCTGGCCAACCAGAACCGAGCACCACCGTCATTGGTCCGGCAGGCGCCGGACGTGATTCGAGATTAACCAACGCCGACTTCACAGCCTCATCTGCATATTGTTCTAGCAAGACGTCGGAGAAATACGAATAATCATAACGACCACCACCACCGCTCGATCCCGTCTCGCGCCGGCCGTTTTGTTCAGCAATGACAGTGATAGAAATTCGCACCAAAGGACGAATATCAGCGGCAAGTAATCCATCGCTACGCGCCACCAGCACCACATCATACTCACCCGCCAAGCCTGCCATCACTTGCACAATTCGCGGATCTTTAGCACGGGCAATTTTCTCTATGCGTTCCAACAGCAGCACTTTTTGGTTCGCGTCCAAAGAATGCAGCGGATCTTCACGCAAATACAGGTCACGCCCCATCGCCCCTTGCAAACTTGAAGCCACTTTAATTTTGCCATTGCCTTGCGTTGCGATCGTACGAGTCGCTTTGGCAGCATCAAATAAAGCCTTTTCAGAAATCTCGTCAGAATAGGCAAAGGCAGTTTTATCACCAGAAATTGCGCGAACGCCAACCCCTTGGTCTATGGAGAAATTGCCTGTCTTGACGATACCTTCTTCAAGGCTCCAGCCTTCACTGCGGGTAAATTGGAAGTACAAATCCGCATAATCGACACGATGCGTAAACATGGACCCCAGGACTTTGGACAAATTACGCTCATCAAGACCAAATGGCGTCAATAAAACATCGCGTGCAATCGCGAGGTGGCTCAAACTAGAATCATATGGAGTCATGGATACTAACCAATACTAAAAAATGCGATGTTTGCATTGTATAAAATTTAAAACGAAATGATTGAATTGAAGTGAAATTCAGTCATAACAAAAAGTACTATCGGGCGAAAGGCAATTTATCGACGATTTATAGACAATAAATTAAATTTACACCCATTTGCCAAAACGATTTATGAATTTGTTTTAAAACATACTCGCAGCCTTCAGGCGTCTGTGCTGTAATGCCGGCAAACTCTCTCTGACGCTATGAATCAGTGCCTTATCGAGCTCACCGATAACAATACCCTCCCCTTCGGAGAATTCGGAAACAATCTTACCCCATGGGTCAATCAGCATACTATGTCCCCAGGTACGACGACCGTTTGCGTGTTTTCCGCCTTGTGCCGACGCCAGTACATAACATTGGTTCTCAATAGCGCGCGATCTTAACAAAATTTCCCAATGAGCTTGGCCCGTTGTGTAGGTAAAAGCTGCTGGGACAACGATTAACGAGCAATTGCCCATCGCACGATACAATTCAGGGAATCGCAAATCATAGCAAATCGACAAACCAACCCGTCCCACTTCAGTTTCAACGCTGACGACTTTATCACCAGCACTGATCGTACGCGCTTCTTCATACGATTCGTCACCTTTGCGAAAACCGAATAAATGTAACTTGTCGTAGCGGGCTTCGAGCATGCCCTGCGGGTTAAATACCAATGTGCTGTTTAAGACTTTGCTTTCTTCTGGTGACTGCAAAGGAATCGTTCCACCAATCACCCACACGCCAAGCGTTTTCGCCATGTCAGCAAGAAAATCCTGCAATTGCCCATGGCCAGGAGCCTCAGCAACGCGGAGCTTATCAGTTTCATGCATTCCCATCAAAGGCCAGTACTCAGGCAACAATAATAGACGAGCACCAGCATCAACCGCCGAGATCATGAGGCGCTTTGCAGTGGCCATGTTGTCAGCAATATTTGGCGTAGAAATCATTTGTATCGCAGCGATTTTCATTACTCACCTTTCTTACTTGGGGCTTGGTGCAATTTATTAGCAGCATCAATTGCTTGTTGATGATCAATTTTAGTGACCTGTGGAGCCAACCACGACCCGCTGATCGTATATTCAAAAGTAAATGCGCGAGCGAGCGGTTCTTTCAAAAATAACTGTGCCAGGAAAGTACCAAGACCGATCACTGGGTTCACAGCCAAACCATATACCACTGAGGCTGCGCCGGCATTCACCACTGGTATGACTGCGACTTGCATTTGCTGTGTCTCATTAACAATGTCTGCAGTGCCACTCATTAATACCGTAGCACTAACGCCACGCATCTTCAAATTATCGGTTTTTGCACTTCCTTGTTCGATCTGTGCCGATCCTGTAATTGCGTCAAAAGCAAAGCCTTCAGAAAATACATCTCTAAAATCCAAAGTTAAGCGTCGCGGTAAAGCCTGCATGCTCAACACGCCTAGCAATTTAGCAGCACCCGGATCGACTTTTAAAAACTGGCCTGCAGCTAGATCGAGCTGAACTTTACCGCTCATACTTGGAATATCGATGTCATATGGCAGCCCATTCCATTTCAGATTTCCGTCTAACCGGCCACGACCACCGCGCATAACATTCGCAAAACCTAATCGGTCCAATAACTGTCCGGTATTAGCTATATCCAGTACGTAATCCAGTTGCGTATTACCTGTGCCGTCGTGACTTATCCACTTGCCACTGGCTTTTAGTTCGGCGTCAGGATTTTTCAATACGACTTTACTCAATTGCCACTCGCTGACGCCCGCATTGATCTGGTTACTGGCTTGCAGCTCCAGATGTCCCATTTTTTTATTAAACAGCTCAAAATTTTCGGCAATGATATCTAATCCCGGGATCTGTGTCCCGGTCGTTTTGCCGGCAAGCAAATCACCTACGTCTGACGCCGCAGACTGAGGAATGATTAACTGACTTAGGCGCGCCGAGATACTGCCCATAGTTTTACCGGAGCTGGGCTCATTCCAGGTCAAATGACCAGAAATCTGTTTCGCATCAATATTCGCCTGCCAGATACCATGTTGATGCGATAGCCCCAAAATCACGTTATTGAGTTGCTTATCGAAAATTTGAAGTTGCCCCGTTCTCAATGCCAAGGTGTCGGCCGCGATATATGGAGCCAGATCAAAGGCAGCATCAACAGAATCAGTTTTAGTTTTAGCTTTATCGTTGGCGTTGGTTCCAGCATTGGAACTCAGTAAATTACGCCATTCGTCGACATTTAAATCGGTCGTTTCTACGTTTGCAGACAAACCTCTTTCAGGCTCGGGGGTTGTAGCATTAATGCCAATGCCGCCTCCCAGAATTTTCCAGTTAGTATCATTTTCAATATTTTTTTGACGACGATATTTCGCGTGTAATAGATTACCCAGTTGAATGCGTATCTCATTTTGCAAAATTTTTGACATAGCGTCGCCGCCATTTGCCAATGGCATCACGTCAACCCGTAATGGCATTAACTCGTTTGGCGCTTTACGTAAAGGTGCAGGAAAATTTAAACCCATTCCTTGCAGCGCCGATTCAATCGTAATTGCAGGTTGTTGCTGTTTTACGTCTACGACCGTCGAATACCTTGTCGCACCATTTAATTTATCGCGCAAATGTGGTCGCAAATTGGCCGGCAAATACTGTACCAGTCCATCACTCGTTGCTGTGCCATCAACGCGAATACGGATGCTATTGTCTTTTTGCGAGCCACCACTGACGACCAGCGGACCGCCTAAAGCACTACCTTTTAGCATGTCGAGATTCACGCCGTGTTCGTTAAACTCTAACTTACCATTGATGCCGCTGATCACGGGAATTTCTGGCTGAAGTTGGACCTCATTGTTAGAGAACTGTAATGTCCCGGTGACTTTAGTATCAACCACATGTTGCAAAGGAATTTGCAGTTTCAAACGTAGGCCTGCAGCGCCAGCGGCTTTGGTATCTTTTAAGAAATGTCCTAACCATGCATCGACAGGACTGGAGGCAACATAGGTCAGCATTGTTGGCAAATTACTGCTGACAACGCCATCAATGTTTAATATGGGATTATGTGTGATCAAATCCGGTATGATGGCCTTTACACCGCGTAAGTCAGCACCCAAAGTTTTTCCGGTATTGCCATTAATTTCCATGCGACTCCGGTCAAAAACAAAATCACCATGGATATCATCAATCAACGGCCACAGCGGCGCATTTCCCACTTCCGTCAGCGCGCCACCGGTAAAATCCAGCTTTGCACCAAGCAGATTACCTTTGACCAAAAACTCACCTTTAGAACGCTCTTTTATGTCGTTCGCTGAAAAAGGGAAATAGGCAAGATCCCCTTTGACGCGCAGGTGAACATCGTCGGCGACACCATCAAGTATTCCTCTGATCAGCCAATTGCGAAGATCGACAGGCGTTGCTGCAGGAACGTAACGATCCAAATTTTTCAAATCAAAACCAGTGATATGTGCCGTAATATCTGCATCACCGGGCTGCGCTGTGGAAGTTTTACGCATTGGTAATACATGCTTACCCGTCAGACTCAGATGCATACTGTCTTGCTGGGCTTCCATTTGATCGACTTGAAAAACCAGCTTATCACCTGCATCAAAGCGCCAGTTGGCACGCATTTGCAAACGATTAAATGGCATCACAGGATCAACAAAGTAACTACTCAGATTTAAAGATAAATCACTCGAATCCAAGGTAAATTGTCCACCTTTATCATTCGCGTCTAAAGTGCCTGACAAATGATCAAAACCAGGAATCGCAGGCACCGCTGCTTTCGCTGGGGTGGTGGCAGTTTTTACGCTGGCAAGCTGAGCTGGCTGTGCCAACATCGACAGATTGGTGAATTTTCCTTTAACTTTGTAGGCAGAAATATTCGGATAATTGCCCTGCCAAACTGCTGTAAATTCTTTCAGCACACCTGATGGTGAAAAATCACTTAGCATTTGTCGCTGATCAGGTGGCAACGGAAGATGGGAGGCAAAATTGGCCAATATCTGCAAATCGAGATATTGCGCATATAACTCTGTACTTTCTGGCTGCCCCTTTACACCGGGAGTAAAACTCTCCGTAATCGTCGTCGGCGGCAACACGCTGCCATCGCGTGCATGCATAGAAAAATGACGAATAGCAATCGAATGTCCTGCTTTACCAAAGATCGATGGTAAATACTTCTTACCCAAATCCGCTTTTTCACTGAGTTGCACACGGCCACTGATCTCAGTCATATCGAGTTCAGGCAGGTCATCAGAGAAACGAGCTAACACATCAGATATGCGTAGATCGGCAGTGAAATCCGCAATACGTCCAGCATCCAAATGCAACCATGAACGCACCGAGCCAAATCCTTTATCCACTTCTATCGGATAATCAACATAGGTTTTCAACTGATGCAGATCAGCCTTTGTGAGATCGGCATAGAGGTCACCACTCCAAGAAGATAAATTGGTGAGTTTTTTACTAAATGCCTTGTGTTGCAGATCGCCACGAATATCAAGCGGTGCCGAAACCGCGGCTGGAGGGGTCGCATGTAAAGCGAACAAATGATGGCGCCAGCGATTTTGCAGAGCAAAATTGAGTTTAGTTAGTTGCAGTATCGGTAATTTTAATAAGCGATCATCCCAACTCACTGCGCCTTGGCTAATCAGTATCTGACGTTGCGCCAGGATCCAATCCACGGTTTTATTGTCGCCATTATTACCGCTATCAGAATTTTTCGTATCAATAAAAAAGCCACCGACATAAAGCTTCCCATCGAGATCCCTGACAATATCTAAAGCAGGTTGTTTAAGTTCTATCGTTTCAAAACGTAAATCAGCTGTCACCAGAGACAACCACGACAAGGTCGTGTTCACTTCCGGCAAGGTCAATGCGGGTTGACCATGAAGATCAAGAATAACGACATTTTTCAAATCAAGGTGTGGATTTAATCCATGCCAAGAGGCTTGCAAAGATGCAATATGAACCTCGCGCCCTAATGCCCGGCCAATAACTTTTTCTATTTGTGGTTTGTAGTCTGAAACGTGAGGTAAAACCACATACCGCAACACTAATACCAGACTGCAAAAAATGAAGTAAAACAAAACGAGCGCGCGTAGCGACCAGCGCATGCCGGTATTACAAGCATACGTTGTGTGCGCAAAAAGACGGCTTAAACTGTACCAAAGGCCACGTGGTGCTTGATTTTCTAATGCACTTTTATCTACGTTTTCGATCACAGTTTCAGTAGCAGGAATTTCCGTTGTCATTATGGGCAGTGGCTTTTTACTGCAGCAAGCGTCTCAGAAGTCACTGAATAATCCCTGATTCTCAACATACTCCCCTATTAATTTTCAAAAATATCAAACTTATCAAAACAAACATTATGTATCATAAAATATACTCCTAAGAGTATATTTACTATCTGAAGCCTACAGGTTTATTCTTTGCGTTTTCTCTGACAAATACCTTACCACGTAACAAGAGATACCTTAAAATCAATCCAAGCCTTCCCCCGCACAATAACTGCATCTTTGACAACTTCAGATTATGACGATGACTTCATCTCCCGCTGCCGCCCACCTTACGGCTTCTCGCTTTTTGCAGCGCTGGCTCGATGCGGACGAGCAACGTCAGCCGTTGTTGGATGAGATGTCGAGATTATCCTTGAGCCCAGCCATTTTTGCTCAGATTTTACAAAAAGAAATGTTAAGTGGCGCAAGTCTGAACAAAGCCATGCGACGCCTGCGAAATCTGGTGATCTGCACCCTGATTAAGCGCGATCTCGAAGATAAAGCCGACTTAAACGAAGTAGTAACAACGATCAGTGAATTTGCTGACTTTGTCGTCCATCAACACCTACAAGAATTACACACTGAACTATCCGCGATCTACGGCGTACCAATTGGTGAAGATAGTGGCATTGAGCAAAAAATGATCGTTTTGGGCATGGGCAAGCTAGGTGGCTATGAATTAAATGTGTCTTCGGACATCGATTTAATTTTTTGTTATGCGGAGGATGGTGAAACGCGCATCAGCAATGAGAATCAGCGCAGCCTGTCAAATCACGAATACTTTAGCCGTCTTGGTAAAAAATTAATTGCAGCAATTGCCGAAATTACCGAAGATGGCTTTAGTTTCCGGGTGGATATGGCGTTGCGTCCCAATGGCAATTCCGGGCCACTCGTCGCCAGTTTTGGCATGATAGAAGAATACTTTATGATCCAAGGGCGCGAATGGGAACGCTACGCTTGGGTCAAAGCCCGCGCCATGACTGGCAAGGCAGATGATATCGCGACGCTGGACAAGATCATTCGCCCGTTTGTGTATCGGCGCTATCTTGATTACGGTTCCATCGACTCATTACGCTCCATGCACGCTCAAATTCGTGCGGAAGTCGTACGTCAGGAAACCAAGCATCCGGAACGCAGTAATAATGTCAAACTTGGCCGCGGTGGTATCCGTGAAGTCGAATTTTTGGCTCAGGTTTTTCAACTGATACGCGGTGGGCGCGATGCCAGCCTGCGTGACCGCTCGACCCGCAACACCTTAAACACATTAGCAAGCAAAGGCATACTCGACCCACATATTGTTGAAAGATTATTGGAATCATATACTTTCTTACGCAATCTTGAGCATCGCCTGCAATATCTGGATGATGCACAAACGCATACCTTTCCAGTGCAAAGCGAAGATCAGCAAAGAATTGCACAAATGATGCGTTGCGCCGATGTGCCAGAGTTACTTGCACAACTCCAGCCGCATCGCGCATTTGTGGCAGAACAGTTTGATGCCATCTTTAAAGACAAAGCAAACAGTGATAACGAAGCGGAACAAGATTTATTGGCAGCCAATCTCGCCAACAATGAGAATGAAGAGAACCTCGCAGCACAACTGACCAAGGCAGGCTTTACCGATGCCACCAGTGCTGCACGTCGCCTGATTGCGACTTGGCAGTCTCCCAAAATGCAAACGCTATCAGAAGCCAGTCGCAGCAAATTAATCGCGCTGGTCAACAGTGCGCTAGGATTGATAGCCAGGCAAGACAATAATCACCTGGTCTGCTGGAATCGGCTACTAGACTTTATGGAAGCGATCGCAAGACGATCCGCATACCTTGCATTGCTAACCGAGTATCCGCATGCTTTGGCTCGCGTGGTAAGGATGATGGGTGCCAGTGAATGGGCGGCGATATTTTTGACCCGCCATCCGATACTGCTAGATGAACTGTTAGATGAGTCCTCTTTGCATCAGCGCCCTGATTGGGTCGCATTTCAACGGGATTTACAACAACAATTAGCCCAACACACTGGCGATACGGAAAGGCAAATGGAAGTCTTGCGAGAACTCCATCATGCAATGCAGTTCCGGCTATTAGCGCAAGATCTGGAAGGTCAGTTAAGTGTCGAGCATCTGGCCGATGAGCTATCCCAGCTCGCTGATCTCATCGTTAGCGCCACCATACAGGCCGCGTGGGAAACCATCGCCAGCCGCCATCGTCCGGTTCCACGCTTTGCGGTCATTGCTTACGGCAAACTGGGGGGCAAAGAACTCGGCTATGCATCCGACCTCGATGTCATTTTTTTGTATGACGATGACGATCAGGATGCGCCAGGAAATTATGCAAAACTGGCGCAACGCTTCATCACCTGGATGACCAGTCATACTCCAGCGGGCATTTTATTTGACATCGATATAGCTTTACGTCCCGATGGTGCGAGCGGATTATTAGTTTCTTCCGTCAATTCATTTGCCAGATATCAGGAAAAATCAGCTTGGCTTTGGGAGCATCAGGCGCTCACGCGAGCACGCTATTGCGCAGGCGATGCAGAAATCGGCCAGCGATTCGAGCAAATCCGCGATCAGGTTTTAAGGCAAGAACGTGACGCACATAAATTGGCACAAGAAATTCTCAGTATGCGTAAGAAAATGCATGACGCGCATATCAATCGTAGCGATTTATTCGACCTTAAACACGATGCCGGCGGCATGATCGATATCGAATTTATCGTACAAAATCTGGTACTAAGATATGCACACCAATATCCGCAATTAACTGCGAATATCGGCAATATCGCCCTGCTTAAATTAAGTGGAGAATTGGGTCTCATTGACGCTGAATTAGCTGATAGGACTTCGATTGCCTACCGTTGGTTCAGAAAACTCCAGCACAGCATTCGCTTGCAAGGTGAGGATCGCGCACGGATTGCGCATGACAAAATCGAAAACGAAGCGGAAGCAACAGTCTCGTTGTGGCAAGCACTATTTGCTGAGCAGGCATAAAAAAAACCGGATCAGCGTCCGGTTTTTTTCGTCTGCACATGGTAGAAAATCAGAGCATCAAAGTTGAGGCTTCGTTGTTTCCAGCCATTTTTTGATACGACCAGCGTCCGCCAAGCGTGAATATTTCCCTTTGGAATCGAGGAATACCATGACCACCGCACGCCCTTCTATCATCGCTTGCATCACCAGGCAGCGCCCTGCTTCATTGATGAAACCCGTCTTCTGCAAACCAATTTCCCATGAAGGGTTTGAAACTAGTTTATTTGATGAACCGTATTCCAAGGTTGATCCCCCGGGATTCACAACATATTTCGAATCGGTCGAATATTGACGAATAATCGGGAATTGGTAAGCAGCATTCACTAATTTCACTAAGTCTTTTGCGCTGGCCCGATTCTGACTAGACAACCCATTTGAATCAACATAGTGGGTATCAGTCATCCCTAACTGACGTGCTTTCGCATTCATTGCTGAGACAAACGCCTCACGCCCTCCCGGATAATTACGCCCCAGCGCGGAGGCTGCGCGATTTTCTGAGCTCATGAGAGCGATATGCAACATATCGGCGCGCGAGAGTTTCGCTCCAATTTTTAAACGTGAACCAGTACCTTTTTCCTTATCAATATCGTCGGTCGTGACTTCAATTTCTTCGTTCATGTCCTGATTCGCTTCAACGACGACCAGGCTGGTCATGAGCTTGGTGATCGAGGCGATAGGTAAAGAAACATCAGGATTTTTTTCAAACAGCACTTTAGAACTGGCCTGATCAACGACATAAGCGACATTAGATTGAAGCGATAAAGGGTCTTTGGAGTGATTCAAACCTTCAGCATCACCAAAGCTCGGTTTATCTAAGGCCACCGGTGCAAGGGTGGCTTTTTGAGTCACCAGGCGTCGTTTACCATGCACCAAGACATACCGCTTTACTGGCTGCGTACCAGCGGCATATGTTATTTTTTTATGTACCACATGTTTTTTGGGCGCTGCGTGTTTTGAACGTGATGTATTGTCAGCATTGACCGCCAATACCGACATGGGCAGCAATACTGCAAAAGAAAAAACAAAAGCTTGACGGGCAAATTTCACTATCAACAACTCCTCGAATAAAATGTGCCAAAAATTTAAATGGAGTGTAGCAAATATCCGAAAAATCGCAAGATAATTAAAGGCTTAGCGCAATTTATTGAAGAAAGAGATTACTTCACAAAGGTCACAAAGTGTTGCACGTCATCGCGTTCGGTCACCAAAGTATTTTCAATTTTGCTCTTATCCGCGTAACCTAAAGCCATTCCACACACCAACATTTCATTCGCTGGCAAGTGTAATTTTTCACTAATTATCTTGTGATATTGGGTAAATGCTGCTTGCGGGCAGGTATCAAGCCCACGCGCTTTAGCAGCGATCATAATATTTTGCAGAAACATGCCGTAATCCAGCCAGGAACCCTGCTCCATAATGCGATCTATCGTGAAGATCAAACCAACTGGTGCATCAAAGAAAGCGTAATTGCGGCCATGTTGCGCGTGCATGCCTTGCTTATTTTCACGTCCTAAGCCCAATAAAGCGTACAGATCCCACCCGACTTTACGGCGACGCTCAAGATAAGGGCTTACCCAGGTTACCGGATAGTAGTTATATTCTTCAGTATGCGGTTGATCCGCCGATGGATGATTATGCGCCTCCAAGATCGCCGCGGATAACTGTTTGAGCTTATCCCCCATTAGCGCATACACCTTCCAAGGTTGAGTATTACTGCCCGAGGGTGCACGCTGAGCGACTTCAAGTATTTTAAGTACATCTTCCTCTGATAATGCGTCAGGTAAAAATGCGCGAATAGAACGACGGCTAAGGATAACTTCATCAACGCACTGCTGAATGGTGGAACTAATCATGTTTATCACTTTGTATCGACATTAATAGGTGACGCATGGCGTCAGGAATTGGTGCGGGACGGCGCTGTTCACGGTCAACATACACATGAACAAAATGCCCCTGAGCGGAAGCGTACGATTCATTCTCTTTAAAAATTCCCAATTCGTAGCGGACACTAGAATTACCTAGCTTGCTGACAGCAAGACCGGCAACGATGGTATCGGGAAACGCAACAGAGGCGAAATAATTACATTGAGTTTCAATCACCAGACCAATCACCGGACTTTGCTCTATGTCCAATACCCGATGGGCTATCAAGAATTGATTGACGACCGTATCAAACCAGCTGTAATACACGACGTTATTGACGTGCCCATAAGCGTCATTGTCCATCCATCTAGTTGCAATCGGAAGAAAGTGCCTGAAATGCTCGCGGGATTTCGCCTGTATTTTCATAAGAGCCAATAAAGTGTAACCAAACAACAACATTCAGTCACCGCATTTTTAACGAAGAAAAACGCAGTCTGGATATTTATATTTTGCAGGATCAATCTTAACAGTTCAAAAGTTTAACATAGGGAACTCAGTTCACAATCCTGTCATAAGACAAGTGCAAACTACAATCAAGATGTTGTACTTATTTTATCAATGTAAATAATTATTACGATTAAAATTGTGCAGCAACTTCGCCTTGCAACGCACAAATCAAAGTTGATTAAGTCTTATAAATCAATGTAATATAAGTCGTTGCAACGCACAAATGCAATGTAGCAATACCATTTGACTCATTACAAGCACTCGCATAAGCGACATTTTTGCTTACTTTCCACTTCCGGGAGATCACTATGTTTTCTGTACCAGAACAATTCTCAGCAGCAACTAAAGCCAATATCGATGCACAACTTGCGCTGTTTTCGACATTGAGCGGAAAAGCATTTGAAAGTGTAGAAAAGCTCGTAGTACTCAATTTGAATGCGGTAAAAAGCACATTGGAAGAGTCAGCAGAAACAACCAAGCAACTGTTGGCTGCAAAAGATCCACAAGAATTTTTCACTCTGACATCATCACATACACAACCAACAGCTGAAAAGCTGCTGGCATACAGCCGTCACCTGGCAAGCATTGCATCTAATGCACAGTCCGAATTTACCAACGCTGCAGAAACGCAAATCGCTGAAAACAATCGTAAAGTGCAAGCTTTGTTTGAAGAAGTGTCTAAAAATGCACCAGCAGGCTCTGAGCAGCTCGTATCCTTCTTTAAAACTGCAATGAACAATGCAAGTGCTGGCTACGAACAACTGAGCCAGACAACAAAACAAGCTGTTGAAACACTGGAAGCAAATCTGAACAGCACAGTGACACAAATTTCTCAAGCGACACAACAAGCATCGAAAGCCGCACCGCGTACATCTGCTAAAAAATAATTTTTGAATTATTGAAGCAGTACGAAACTGAAAGAAAACGCCTGATGCATTCGTTTGCATCAGGCGTTTTCTTATCCACGCTTGCAGTTATCAACACATTCATTTATTTGGACTTATGCAAAATTGTTCCAGCAAGGCATAGTGACGACGACAGTGCAAGAGTACGGCTAGGAGCTATAACGCCGCTGGGGCGGTTTTACGTAAGTCCTACTTATTTTGATGGATGTCGTCTTAGTAATCCGAATATTTCCGAGCGTCTCCTTTTACCTTGTCGACAGGATATTTCAACGCATTCAAAGTAATTTTCTCGTGGGTTGCCGAAACCAGGTCAATCTCAAGCTTATCGGCCAACATCACCAGATAACTGAGCACGTCGGCCATTTCATGTTTTACTGCCATATACATATCTGCGCCGAGCTCTGTTTTGGTCCCATGGTTTAACCACTGAAACGGCTCTAATAATTCAGCAGCTTCAACCACCAGCGCACTAGCCAGATTCTTGGGCGTATGAAATTGCTCCCATTGGCGCTCGGCCGCAAACACACGTAAGCGCTCACGAATACTATCTAAACCACCGTGTCCATGATGTTCGTTCGCGCCTTCTTTCATTTCTTCATCCACCACCATTCACCTCGTCAACCGTCAAAAATATACTTGTTGAGGGCTAAGCCCAAACCATCTCTTCAGCTTTATGCCTGATCCATATCGACATGACTATCTACCTTGCCAGACCCAATAATAGCCGTAAGAGAAATTAAGAATAGCATTTGCCCATTTATCCATTTGCTTTTTTAAGTTTCTACCCAAAATCATTCTTACAGAGTTTTTATGCTGCACCGCAAAATATTTACGTGACGATAGGCAAGAAGCAGAGTTAGAATAGCAATATGCATTATCGTGATGTTTATGTATGCATTCTTCGGATATTTTGCTGACATTCTACCGATATTAGTGCCCCACCAACTTTAAGGAGAGATTCATGCCTTTGATTCACCATCAGATTTCTGCTGCAACGCAAGATCAAATAGAGAAGCAACTCGCAACAATCCAAGCGTTCTCCAGCACAGCATTCAGCGGGTTAGAAAAAGTGATCGCACTTAATTTTGCAACGGCAAGGCAGGCATTTGAGAGAGTTTCAAGCAAAACTGAACAAGCTTTTTCGGCAAATGCGTCTCATGAATTACTAGCACATGCACATGCGATTCCAGAAATTGAACACCTGTTGACTTATGGTCGAGAACTAGCAACGATTTCCAGCACATTGCGCGAGGAACTATTACATCTGGTCGGAAACACCCAGACTTTTTCAGCACCTCCTGTTACCATCGTTGTGGAAACTAAGACCGTGACAATCCCGAGTGTTGAAAAGGCCGAAATTATCGACATTACTCCTGCTCCAAAAAAAGAAATCACTGAAGTTAAAGAAATAACAAAAAAAGCGACGATCAAAGCTACAGCAAAATCACCCGCAAATACGCAATTAAACTTACTCACAGAACCAGAAGTAAAAAAGATTGCTAAGCCAGTGGTCAAAGCTGCAGCTAAACCGGCAACCAAAAAAGTCAGTAAGCCAGCGAATAAAACAAACGCCAAGGCTACCGCAGAAACCAAGCCAGCGCTCGCAACTAGCGTAAAGACAAGCACTAAGAATATTAACAAAACAACTGAGAAACCAGTGGTAGCTACAAAAAGTACCGCGGTTGCCAGTGAGCAAAAACAAGAAAGCGAAAAAGTCAAAGTGACTTCAACCACACCAAAATCCAACGCCAGCGCGTCGCAAACCAAATCCGCGCCAGATACGACAGCGGAAGTTTCTAACAAGCCCGTTGTCGAAAAAAAATCTGCCGTGAAATTTCCAGCGGCTCTGACACAAAACTTGCAAGCAGATAAACCTGGATTCCCTCAGGCTGGAGGCAGACCAGCATTTAAGGCCAAAACAAGTCCTGCAACCGGCGCAAAGAAGCGCGTACGTCAATAAACCTGACGCTGCATGATAGTTTATTAAATCCTCACGAGTAAAAGTATATAAGGCATGCTGATTACCATCGGCATGCCTTTTTTGTTTAATCCGGAAGCTATTAGTGCGACTCCTTTTTCTGTCGTTTTAACGTACTTTCAGCATTCATCATGCAAATTTCTTAAAAAACTTAGTATAAAAACCTTCGAAAAAAACAACAAAGCACCAGCAATTAATTGAAATGAGTACAATTAAACAGCGTATTTATTCAAAAAAAATTACCAATAGCTAAATTTTATTTATTTTTAATAAATTTCAAATAAGCTTGTAAGTTATTCATATGCAGCCCGACCAAGTCACTGTAGCATCAAAAATCGCATCACCTATTTAGCCTAGCTACAGGCTCGTTTAATCAAACCGGAGGAACATATGAAATCTACATCCCTGACAAGTGCTCTGAAAAAAGTTGTTGGCGCTTCTGTAGTTGCCGCATCCGCCATTGCCGCTGCACCTGTTGCAGCAGTAGCAGCCTGTGCACCAAAATCAGCTTGTTCTGGCAAAAAAGCCTGCTGTGCAGCTAAAACTGGCTGCTGCGCCGCTAAAAAAGGTTGCTGTGCTGCGAAAAAGGGCTGCTGTGGCGCGAAGAAGCATCCTAAACACCACGCAAAAAAAGGCTGCTGTGCTGCTAAAGCGGGCTGCTGTGCTGCGAAAAAAGGTTGCTGCGCTGCCAAGAAGTAATTTTTCTAAGAATGCACGCAACAACGAATATTTGTCGTTGTTGCGTGTATTTTTCGTTCCACCATTCCCCTTCACACCATTCACGCTTTGGCAAAATAATGAAACTCCCCCGGGTACTTAACAACACACCTGAATGGACACAATTTTCAAACGCTGAACTCAAGATTTCCTTGAAAGCAGCAACTAAGCTCGTTAGCAGTCTGCAGGCACTTAGCGAAAAAAATCAACAAGTCGTTCAAACACTGATTGCTGATGACGTTTTTGTCGAATGGAATCATTACCCCGAAAACGATGTGCGCGATGAGAAAAATGCTTCGCAATATTTTTACCATGCACATCCCGGATTGCAGCGCCCCTTTGTCGAACACGGCCATTTCCATTTGTTTGTGCATGCAGAAAAAATTGGCTTACGCCGCCCCGACTCACGATACTCACCAGCGCCAGCCCATTTGATAGCGGTGTCTATGGATGCTCAAGGCATACCGAGTGGATTTTTTGTGGTGAATCGCTGGGTAACCAAAGGTGCCTGGCTAACGAAGGCACAATGCGAGCAAGGACTACAGCATTTTAAAATTCAGGCAAGTAAGGGCAAAAAAGAGATCAATACCTTTTTACTGGCTCTGGTACAGTTATACCGCCACCATATTTCGGCGTTGCTCGAACAACGTGATGTCATCATGAAAAAATTATCTGAGAAACGCGATCGCCGCACTGTGTTCGCTGATCCGCAAATAGAAGTATTATGTTACGTCCCAATTCAACTCATGGATGATATCGCTGCGCTGGAAGCAGCAATGTAGGTTCTTAAAAATAGAGAATTTTCTGTGTAAGGTTTTTGTATCAGCGTCGACTACTTGTTATGTCAGTTTTTTAAATTTGCTTTGATACGATTAAAGGAGCCTCACCATGCTAACTACTCGCCGTTCACTCTTGATCAAATTATTTGCCGCTGCCGTTTTTTCAATCGCTGGCAGCACGGCATTCGCTGGTCCGATTGCGCCTATCTTCTCTACGCAAGCTGGGGCGATACGTGGTTACGACCCGGTCGCCTACTTTAAACTCAACAAACCGGTCAAAGGCAAAGCTAATTTATCGTATGAATGGCAAGGTGCCACCTGGCATTTTAGTAACCAGACTAATCTGGACGCATTCAAAGCCGATCCGGAAAAATACGCACCACAATACGGCGGCTACTGCGCTTATGGCGTGGCGCAAGGCTACACACCTGAGACGGATCCAAATGCCTACAAAGTTGTCGACGGCAAGTTATATCTGAATCTGAGTAAAGTCGTACTGAAGCGCTGGCAGGAAGATATCCCAGGCTACATCAAAGATGCCAATCAAAACTGGCCTGAATTAAAAGCTGGTACTTACGTAGAGAAGTAGAGAAATAAATCGACCAACCTCATGTGTACAACATGAGGTTTTTTTGTGGAACATTGGCTTTGACGAGACATTTTATTTTAAGGCGGATACAACCCGCCAAGTCTACTACCGTAAAATTGCAGCGCTGTTGGCACCAGCCCGAACTGAATTACATTTAACTTTTACATCTCCGCCATACGGCGCAAACGTTCCTGCTCTTCAAAAATCGCTGACTCGATTTCTTTCATGACCTCACCCACATTGACCGGTCGAGTATCTGCAGCGACATACCCCGTCAATTTACTTTCCGGCGTTAACTCACCGGCGACATATAGTTTCCAGATTTCCTTACCGTATTGGGTATCGTTGAGTTCCGGTGCAAACTGACCAAAATACGACGCCAGATTGGTGACATCGCGGTCTAACATTTTTGCGGCTTCGGTATTGCTTGCCGCGTCAATCGCTTGCGGCAAATCGATAATGACTGGACCATCAGCATCGACCAGAATATTAAATTCAGACAAATCACCATGAATCACGCCAGCACATAACATCAAAACTACCTGCTGCAATAATTGTGCATGGTATTGCAATGCCAATGTGTGTGAGAGTTCAACGTCATTCAGACGTGGCGCAGCATTGCCTTCGGCATCCGTCACCAAATCCATCAGTAACACGCCTTCAAAGCAAATATACGGCTTAGGCACTTTGACGCCTGCCGCAGCCAGTTTATACAGGGCATCGACTTCGGCATTTTGCCAAACTTCTTCCTGCATCTTGCGACCGTAGCGTGTGCCTTTTTCCATGGCGCGTGCTTGTCGGCTATTTTTGACTTTGCGACCTTCCTGATACGACGCCGCTTGCTTAAAGCTGCGCTGACTTGCTTCCTTATACACTTTGGCGCAGCGAATTTCATTCTCGCAGCGCACCACGTAGACGGTCGCTTCTTTACCACTCATCAATTGACGCAGAACCTCATCAACCAGTCCTTCTTCGACCAGTGGTTGGATTCTTTTTGGTGTTTTCATCTAATCTCTTTACTCTTTAGCGGAGTGAATTATTTACGCGGCTTGGAAGGACGCTGCGGTGGTGTATGTGGACGTGACTTGTTGCGCTGATCATAAATCGTCTGTGCGTCTTGTTCGGCACGTTCCTGGGTGCGCATTTCTGGCACATCGTCATGCAAAGTGAAAAAGTCGTTGGCTTGGGCACGCATTACATGTTTGATCGCATCCTCGTCAGTCAGATCAAATTTTTCGGTCATCAGTGTGGTGACTTCGTCCAGATATTGCTCATAGGTCATCATAATGGGAATTCCTTAAAAACAGGCGTTGATACACCTGATAATGGGTGAAAATTTTGGCAATAGCCGCGAGATCTCTGAAGATGTAAGGCGTTCAGTTGGAAAATTGAGTTATCCATCCTGACTGACGCAGCAAGGAAGTGCGCAAAATTTCAACGACCGCCATTAATTCCATCTTTTAGTATAGCTGTTGGTGAGAAAAAGACTGGCTGCACTTTGTTAAGGACAGTATTGTACACGCGACTGGCGATCCAACCGTAATCTTAGCTAGAGTAGCCGCACTTCTGAGCGGACATGATTTTTGGACAGATTTCTCAGCTACAATTCCGCCTTCCATGAAATATTGCAAGGGTAGAACGATGAGCATCACTATTCACGAGGCATTACGCGCTTATATTGATCCACTGACCGAGCATGAGTATGCAGCTCTGGAACGTAGCATATTGACCGAAGGCTGCCGCGATGCGTTGGTTTGCTGGGGTGAAGTGCTGATTGATGGACATAACCGCTACGCTATCTGCCAAAAACATCAAATACCGTTTAAGGTTGTGCAAAACGACAATTTTAGTAATATTGAAGATGTTCAACTGTGGATGATAGACAATCACCTTGCGCGTCGCAGCGTATCTGACTTTCAGCGCGGCATGCTGGCTTTGAGAAAAAAAGAAATCATCACTGCCCGCACTAAACACCATGACACCAATGCTCCGTCTGCGGAAGGTGAAACGGATATCGCCGTTCCCGTAATTAAGCCGACCCAAAGCCGACAAGAAATAGCACGGGAAGCAGGCATTAGCAGCAATGCAGTCGTGCAAATTGAAAAAATCCAACGTACAGCTTCACCTGCATTGGTGCAAGCGGTGCGAGATGGTACGATTTCTATCAGTGCAGCAGCAGCTGTCGCTTCATTGCCTGATGAGGAACAACAAGCCGCAGTGGCAGGTGGTCGTAAAGAATTACAGCAAGCGGCCAGACAAGTACGCGAAAAAATTCGTGAGCAAAAAGCACCAATCAAAATCGCAAAGCAAGTCGCAGAATCTGAAGAATCCTCAGATGTCAAAAATAGCAATGCAGTGACATCACATCACAATGGCGGCGATGCGGAAGTCCCGGTTCTTCAGCAAAAGATTATTGCTTTACAATCCGAAAACGCTGCCCTGCTCGAAAAAATTGCGGAGTTGCAGGCGGCATTAGAAAAAGCACACACTGGTAGCTAATAACCTATCAACATCGCGCCTAAAACTGAACACCTTGAACTGATGATATTCGAAACGGTATTTTGCATTCAACGTTGACATTGAAAATATAAACTACCATGGCTAAAGCTCGTCAAAGTTTATCGCGCTTGTTTTTGAATAAACCGAGCCCCGAAGAGTTGCGGCATCAAGCAACATTAAAAGCGCTGGCGGAGGCTGCAGCAGGCAAACCGTTTACTCTGAACGATGAGCCGCTGCGCATGATGTATCTGACACCTACTTGTATGCAAAGCGTTATGCGTATTGATCAACCGGATCAGTTGTTATGTGCGTATTCCAGAGCAATGATGGGTTTTTTACTATTCAATCCAAACCCCAAACACATTATTCTGATTGGACTCGGCGGTGGCTCGCTGGTCAAATATTGTTATCAAAATTTACCAGATTGCCGTATTACCGCAGTAGAAATTAATGCTGATGTTATCGCTATGCGTCGGCAATTTATGATTCCTGACGATGACGCGCGACTCAGAATTATTCATGCTGACGCAGTTGAATGGCTGCCGCAACAAGAATGTAATGCCGATGTGATTTTTCTGGATGCGTATGACATCCACGGTCTGGTTCCGTCACTCAATTCAGCTCAATTCTATGCCAACTGTTACCGACAACTGAACCACAGTGGTGTGCTGGTCGCTAACGTGTGGGGGAAGCCCAGCGTTTTAACACCCATGCTCACAATGTTGCACCAACAGTTTTCAAATAACGTCTGGTGGATAAAATCTGCCGACAGTTATAACTTATTAGTGTATGCGGTCAAGCATATGTCCAGAGATTTTGAGCAGTTGCATGCAATTGAAAAAGATTCTGCACTACATCTCAACCATCCAACTTTAGATCTGCAATGGCTGACAAATAATTTACAATCTATTCAAGATCAACGATTCAAGCCTACATCAGAAAATTCGAAAAACCTGCTACAAGAAGAACTGATCAAACGACTACGCACCGTATTAGTACATGACGGGAATGTACCGCAAAGTTATACCGAATTTAAATCCTTGATATTAAATTTGGATGCAGCTTCAAGACTTGTTTAACCTTAATGCTTACGGAATAGCAATTTTTTTCGCTTCCTGTTCTGGCAAATAATTACTCAGAATTTTACGCACGGTTCCGTCCTTGTGCATCCTCAATATCAATGCCCCCCACTTCTCGGCTTCAATTTCGGAAAATGAAAGCCGGGATAGCGCCAGGCCTCCGTATTTACCAGTGCGCGGTGGACTGACATCATACACAAGCAAGCTATCGTCCAATTGCAACTCTTTAGCGATCGGGTGATAAGACATAGGATAGACTAAGGCTAGATTAAACCTTTTTGCCACTAACATTTTCAATAGTGTCTCCGTATCCGCGGCTTCGACCAGTCTTTTTTTTTCGCGTAGTTGCTCTAAGTAGTGATTAAAATAAGAGCCATGATCAAATTGTCGCTGGATGCCTAAAGTGATATCCGGGTCAAGCATCAACTGATCCATTGTTTCGATTTTCTTTTGCATTGATCGTGTCGAAATAAGATACGGCGTTGAGTAACGTAAATTGTAAAAATACGCGTGTTTCACACGCTCCGGCGTTTGGACTCCAGTTCCTACCATATCCACTTTACCGTTTTGAATTTCGACCCAAATACGGGCAATGGGTAGAACAATAATCTCAAATTCACATGATGTTCTGGTTTTCAATTCATTGGCAATATCGACATCCATCCCTTTACCGTTATGATAGTAAAATCCCGAGTCAAATACTGCATAACGAATTGGATGCTTCGGACAAATCGGCAAATCCGAAGATAAAGAAATTCTGGAAAACAGAATGAAAGAAAATATAAAAAGGATCTTCAGTATTTGCATATTTCTTCATCCCGTTTCAAACTAGGCAATCAGCAAGTTTGCGTTTCGTTCAATGTGAAAGTTGGCATCGTTAAATGTGAGCTACGTTCATTAAACACGGACCAAATCAATTAATTTCTGAAAAAAATATTGCCCTTCGCTTCTGCCTATTCATAATAGGTAGGGATGGATCCATCTGTCAAGGCTAGAACTTAATCATTCATCACCATACGCTAACAACGATGCGACATCGATCAAATCAGTTTCTCTTAGAGACGCCGCGATCGCTTTTAATCTCAGTCCATTCATGATCGCGTCATAACGTGCTTTCTCCAACTCTCTTCTTGTCTGATGTAGTTGGTGTTGTGCATTCAAGACGTCAATGTTAATGCGCACACCGACTTCGTAACCCCGAACATTTGAAGCCAATGAAGCGGCTCCGGATACAACTGCGACTTCTAACGCCTTTACCTTCTCCATGCCACTGTTAAAACCGAATAACGCAGTGCGAGCATTTTGCGCAGCTCCACGGCGAGCAGACTCCAGATCAAATCTCGCCTTTTCCTTCAAGGCAATTGCTTCGTTTACCTGACTGCTCACCATGAAGCCAGAAAACAAAGGAATACTTACTTGAATCCCGATACTATTGGTTCTATTTGAATCGGCGCTGGGAAACGATCCAGGTAAGTCACCACTGGCTCGTGTGCGCTGCATTGTCGCAAGTAAATCTACCGTCGGATAATGTCCTGCGCGACTAACCGAAATGGCTCTTTTGGCGATTTCCAATCGTACCTGTGCTGCAATTACTTCATAATTTTTGGTGTCAACCAAACTTAACCAATAGGCTTCTTCCGCTGATTCAAGTGGTGCAAGAGTCACTCCCTTCTTTAACATAGGCAGTTCACCAATATCTTTAGAACTCATCTGTTGCAACACCGCGCGTTTCAAATTCAAATCTGCAATGGCAGCATATTCTTGGGCTACCACAAGATCATATCTAGCTTGCGCCTCATGACTATCGGTAATCGTTGCGGTTCCTATGTCAAAGTTACGCTTTGCAGCTATGCGCTGTTGCGCAATGGATAACTTTTCTGCCTGTAGGGTGGTCAACACGTTTTGAGCATCTAACACATCAAAATAGGCCTGTGCCACACGAACAATCAGATCTAATTTTGCCTGCGCAAACTGCGCGTCACTAGCAACGACTGCCAACTTACCTTGCTCGTATTGCTGCCAATTCGCCCAACGAAACAGTGGCTGGGTTACTTGCAAAGTGTATGACAATTGCAATCCGTAAGTTTTATTTGAAGCAGACGTCGCTAGTGCAGCACCAGTTGAGGAAAAGTCGCCAATACTTTCTTGCGAACTGCGTGTAATTTGACCACTCAATACGACGTTGGGCATCAAACTGGAACGCCCCTGGACTGCTTTCTCTTCACCGGCTAACTGGCTGGCACGAGCGCTTGCATAGATAGAATCACTTATCAATGCCTCTCTATAAATTTGTAATAACCCCATTGCCTTCGCAGATGAAGAATGAAAAATACTTAACGCCATTATGGCGAAAAAAAGCTGACGCATTCACTTACCTAAAAATTTAAATAAATCATCCGATTTAATTCTTTGTAACTTACAGTTCATAAAAACGGTTTTATCAAAAAAAAACATCGAACATATGGCAGACAATATTCACAAAAAAGATTCGTCCTTCCTCAGAAAGTCATCATCACAAGTCATATTGATCGAGAATGATTAGCCTTCGATGAGAAGCGGCAGACATTGTGACGAACTTGTGAACGATGGTGCTATAAGGGAAATAGTCTTGGATAATCAAAACCAGTTTGACTCTCACTATCTGTCACAAGCTGTTCGTATGTTGGAAGGTCATTTACGGATGGCGAATCCGGATTTAAATCAATAACACGATCCGCCATCGCCAAAGTTTGAGGGCGATGTGCTACCGCGATACGGGTGATTGACAGGCGTTTGATATTTTCATTAATCTGAAATTCGAGTGACACGTCCAGATTGCTCGTTGCCTCATCCATAAACAAAATCTGTGGGCGCCGGTACAAAGCGCGTGCCAGCAACAAGCGTTGCTTTTGACCTCCTGACAAGGCACTTCCCATATCCCCCACCAATGTGTTGTAACCCATAGGCATCGCCAAAATCTCTTCATGCAGACAGGCTAATTTCGCACACTCTTCTATCCACTGCTGATCTGCTTGCGCGTCGAAAAAAGCAATATTTTCCGCCAGACTACCCGCCAGTAAATGGTCACTTTGCATTACCGCTGCGATTCTCTTTCTATATTCAGAACCCAGTTGATTTATATTGACACCACCAAACTTGAGCTCACCTTGCTCAGGACTCAATAAGCCTAACATCAGCTTCAAAAGCGTTGTTTTACCCAAGCCAGATCTTCCTGCAATAGCAACGTACTCGCCTGCATGTACTTTGAGGGAAACGGCATCAATGACGCGCGGTAAAAATGAACCATAGCGAAAACACACGTTGTGCAACTCTAAACCTGATTGCAATTCGCCAATGCCTAAGAATGGGATCTGTGGCAACTCTTCCGGTTCTGTTTGTACGATATCGGAAAGACGCTCGGCATAAAGCCGTATCATTCCCAAATTAGCAAGCTTATCGATCAAAGCATCCAACCCACTGATAAACTGGTCTTTCCATGAAAGATAGGCCAATAAAGCACCGACGCTAAAAACGCCACCCAATACTGCCTGCGCCCCTAGCCATAAAACTAAGCCATGCTCAAATGCGACCAGCAATCCTTGTGCAATGTGAAATAGCAGATCCAACTTACGCAAACGCAGACCTTCGTTGGTAGTCCGAATCAAACGACGCAGCCATTCATCTCTGCGAATATCGCCACCAGAAAAAAGTTTAACCGTTTGCATCCCTCGCACCGTCTCAAGAAAGTGTGATTCAAGTTCTGCGCGAGAGACAATTTGTGCCTCTTGAGCGTAGCGAACAGGACGAAAGCGCAACCAACGTAACAAGCCATAACTCAAGACAAAACCTAAAGCCACAAACGCTAAGGTCGGGCTATACATGAGCATCAAAACAAACGCGATGAGGGCAACGACACCGTCGAGAATCCCTTCGATTAATTGCATCGTCAACATCTCTTGAATCGAATGCAAAGATTCAAAGCGTGACACGATGTCACCAACGTGACGTTTTTCAAAGTACGCGAGCGGCAACTTCAGCAAATGTTCAAACACCCGTGTTTGCCACAACACATTGAGTCTTGTTGATATATGCGTAATCACCCAACCACGTACAAAATTAGTCATTGTCTTTGCAATGCCAAGCCCTATCGTTCCAATGATCAATAGCACTAATAAATCGCGATCAAAACTGACCAACACTTCATCAGTCACCAACTGCATTACTAAGGGCGTGGCAAGAACAAATATTTCCATCACCAGTGACAACAATAAAATGTGTACCATCGCAGCGTTGAGGCCATCTACCTTGCCCATGATGGAACGCAAATTGATCGCGTTACGCGTATCTTCTTTCTGAAATTTTTCAGTCGGTTCTAACTCCAAAGCGATCCCAGTAAAGTGCTGACTAAACTCTGTAAAACT
Organism: Undibacterium sp. Dicai25W; assembly: GCF_049340505.1. Lineage (NCBI taxonomy): Bacteria > Pseudomonadati > Pseudomonadota > Betaproteobacteria > Burkholderiales > Oxalobacteraceae > Undibacterium > Undibacterium sp. Dicai25W. The sequence continues at coordinate 54,073 of NZ_JBMPOQ010000015.1, forward strand.
GAGTTTTTTAATACCGCTTGCAGGATCATGAATAATGATGTGCCGACGACCAACTTTTTTTAGAACGACAAAATGGTTCATGTTCCAATGAAGAATTGCCGGACACTTCAATTGAGTTAATTCCGAAAGTTCAAGTCTCAATGCTCTTCCGCTCATGTCCATGTTCTTAGCGACATTGATCATATCGAACATCGTCATTCCCAGAAGCGAAATGCCAATTTGACGCCGCAGTTGCGCTAAGTCCAACATTTTTCCGTAGTAACTGGCTACCATCGTGACACAAGCAAGTCCACATTCGGCTGCTTCAGTTTGCCGAAGTACCGGCAACCGACGACGCCAGCTCGTTTGCAGCATCGTCAAAAAACTGTCTATCGTACTCATGACTTCATTCTTTCAGAATTCAATTTTTGATTCTTTTTCAGACCGAGAAGTGGTTCAAACAACCACTCCCAAATAGGACGCGTATCTAATGTCACATCCGCTTCTACCTTCATGCCGCTTTGCAAATCCCAGCTTTGATTCGCATGATTTATTTTTTGGGACGGCAGATGTACTAACAGACGGTAATAATCTTCGCGCTCAGGTAAGCTGACCGACAATTCTCGGGCTGGAATCACGGTCTTAGTAAGTTCCAACACACGTCCGGTCTGAACACCAAATTTTTGATACGGAAAAGCTTCATACCTTAACGATACCTGCATCCCCTTTTTTACAAATCCAATATCGCGACTTGGCACGAATAGCTCTACCTGGTAGCTATCGCCTTCTGGCAATAATTGAAGTAGAACCGTTTGCTCATTGACAGTCACGCCTTGTTTTATCTGTAATGCAGTCACGATGCCATCTCGTGGCGCAATCACTCGCATCTCACGTTGGCTTTCTTGGTGTGCACGTTCTGCCGCCAGCGCAGCAATATCTCGATTCAAGCTATTTCGCTCTGATTGCGACGACAAAGGCAACTGTTCCAACAACGATGTTGCACTTGCTTGTTGTTGGGCCATTTCTGCAACTGAACTGCGCAAGGCTGCTAACTGGCTATCAGCCATCGCCAGCTCCGCACGTTTTTCATCGACACTTGCAGCTGACACGTAGCCTTCTTCCAGTAACTTTTGTTGTCTCTGCAAAGCCAAATTTGCTAACTTGCTTCTTTGCTCCAACAAGCTTTTCTGCTTAGCCAAATCGCTTGCCTGCGCACTAAGTTGTCTGACTTTTTCTTTTGCCTCGCGTTTTTTTGCGCGATACATAGAGTGCACAACTTCCTTGCTTTCTTCCAAATTAGCTGATCGTTCATCAATGCTAGTCAGTACCTCTTTTTGCAAACTGCCATGAACGAGTGCTTTACTTGAATTAATCTGTAATAAAACATCGCCGGCTTTGACATGCTGACCTTCGGTAACCCGCAAATCATTGACCACCCCAGCCTGTAATGCGATGACTTTGGTCAACCCCTGACTAGGAACAACTTGTCCCAACACTCTGGCTTTTTTTGTGTAATCGCATAGCCAGATAAAGAGCAACACTGTCAACGCCATGATTGCCAATAATATGGACGTTAAGCGCCAGGGACTCATGCCGAGTTGTATCGTTTCATGACCGTAACGATGTGCTTGTCTGGCGATTATTTCTGTACGAGACTGCATTGCTTGCTCTCATATTTCGTGATGTTGAGGAATTCAATTCTTTACTTCGGCCAACTCTTAGCGATGCAGCAACAGTCGCCTGCATTTGCATAAAGGAGAGTTAGTCGAATCGTGATCGACAAGCGATCACATGTGATGAAACCGGATAGGCGTAACAGGTTTAGTTGGTAACGGTTCGTTCCTTACTGGCGTTTCAGGGAATATAGGACGAAGCACAGGCATTATCCGAAAACGACGATCAATCACGCCGGCAAATTTTGTTTGTATAACGTTAAAATTCATTCTATTCACTTCAATTTCTATTTCACTTTAATGATTCAACACGATATCGGTCGTTTCTTGTGATGCCAAAACCATGTCTGATACCTCAGCGTCAGACATGGCGTCACGACCAATATATTCGGAACACGATCCCTTAGACTAGCGGCGGCGACTCATGGGGCCAGGGTTGTAATTACCAAAGTAAAAACCAAGCGTACCGCCAACAATCGCACCACCGAATGCACCAACAAACGGATGACCTGTTGCACCGCCAAGAGTTGAACCTAAATAGGCGCCACTACCTGCACCGGTCAGGGCGTTATTGAAGCGAAAATTTGTTTGAGCATTGACTGCAGGCCAGGAGAAGCCGCCGCCTACATGCTGAAGATCACTGACATTGAGAACTAATTGCATAATGAAATATTCGTGTAAAATTAGAACCGCCATACGTACCAAATACGTATGGCTTGTTGACATGGTTACTTCATGTGATGCCAACTCAGGCTGACATCACATGCCTTCTAGCAAGGAGCAAAGTAAGCTTTAAGGGAGTACCGTTTCTCTGCTTTATCAGGAGAAGGGAAACGTACTCGCCTTATATCAGCGACGACCCTGGTACCAAGAATTAATACGGCTGCCCAGATATACCGCACCTGCGAATATCCCGGTAGCACCGACGACCGGCCAGGAAGTCGCAAAATTCACGCCCTTTGATGCTGCGTTCCAGAAACGGTCTGAGCCACCACTCACCTTAGTCAATTCAGATTTCGTAGAGATTACTTGCATTTTTTTCCTTTTAAATATTCACAATTTTTCTTTATTGTGAAGATTCATAATTAAACTTAAATTTTCTGCACATCACGGTCTTTACTCAACACAGAATAAAGCCATCAATGGCGTCTCAATTAACGGCGACGTGCAGCACCGGTGTTGTAGTAGTAGTTGTAGGCGGTATTAGCAACAAAACCTACGAACCCCAAAACAATACCGCCAACAGCGGCCGCTGTTTTGGCTCTACTCCACGCGAGATCGTGTGCAGCGCCAGAAAAATATTGACCGCCAGCGACTTGTTGCAATTCATTACTATTGATTAAAACTTGCATTTTATTTCCTTAAAAAATCACACTTTTTCATATTGAAATGTGACGTTAGTAAAATGTTTGAACCTGATAAAACATCTGGTTCAAACCACTTTTTAAGTTTCATGTACATCTTGTGCACACGCTCCTTAAACTTGCTCAACCGTGCATACCTTCGACAAGTGATAATTAAGCACGGTTCAAAATTTTCGACGCAATGCTGCGCTCAGCACAGTCATAATCAACTGTGTCAATCCTTCATATAAAATTTCTCTGGACAATGAATCAGACGCGAAAGTTATTGACGACCTATAACCAACCTATTGCTAACAGGTCACTTTAGTCGCGATCGCCCTAGCTGAAAATAGTCTCGCAGATAGATGACTTTGCGTTTTTCGATTTGATGGATAACGTATAAGTGCACATTTTTTCCAGATCAACCGATGCTTTTGAAGTGCGTATGGTTGAAACATCGCATGCGCTATTTCTCTGAATTCGTATAGTCCGATCGGCGTCAAATTCTGCGTGTTGGTGGGTCTGAAAGTGCGAAAGAAAAACAGTACCCAGATAACCAAAACACCAATCTACCGTATGACTAGAAAACACACTGTTTGCGCTGGACAAAAGCCTCACAAAATCAAGATCAGACTCAACTGACGGCAAGTGTGATTTCGCTTCCGGGGTTGCGGATTGCGTCTCGGATAGAGCAACCGATTGTGCGAGAGATCGATATGTATCACAACTCGAACCAACACATACGTGATCCGCCTTTGACGAGAATGACGTCGAATGCGTGATCGAATGGCTCAATAAATAGATACTCTGGGTCGAAAATAAAAACAGAACTATAACTATCCCTAGCATTTTCGCTGCCAAGGTCAAACGTTTGCTTAACATTTTTTAATACCTAAAAAATGCAATACATACTGGCTGTTCTTATGAAATGGCTGGTATCGCGATTAACTTGATGTGTAAATTATAGGCACCAAAAACCAGAATGTAAATTAAAATACCAAATAGTAACAATAAGTAACATATCATATTGGTGAATATGAAATCCGAATTTCGAGAGAAAACTAATTGATGTTAGTACTTGTTTTTTTATTGCAAATAATTGCTATAAATAAAATATTTCGTGGCTTTTTTTAAAATATCGAGAAACACCAAACTAACGATCAGTGCAGCCCATGAAAACGCTCCGATGATTCAGTTCAGGTGCATACATAACGTGAGACAAAGCATCGAGATGCCCAAGGTCTCCTGTGCGTTTTTGAAAAAAATTTAAATATATGGAAAGCAGAATTTCGCATCGAGCAACAACCTGCATTGGCGTCCACCGAGCTAAGTCAAATGGGAATTACTAACGATAAAATTACTGTTGAAGTTGACAGCAAAAGTAGCCAGGCAGGTGAATTACATATGGCACAGCTAGAAAATGGGTTATCGAGTAAAGACGTCGCTGAAGAAAATCAATGTGCAACTTTACGTCACGATGCGGTTGCCAAAGTGTGGACTGACGTGCTCTTGGTTGGAGCGTCAACACCCAAGAAAACCAGCATAACTGTAAACCTTCCGGCCAATGCGAATCGTCAGCATTTATCGCTAGTTACCTTTAACCAAAACCATCAAGGAAATATCCTGCATGCAGTCGAATTAACCGTATGCCTTTAAATTACATCGGCCATGTTGAGGTAGACAAACAAGCCAACAACAAGATTTTGCATCGCGATTGTCAATTAGCTTGAATTCTGGCAAAGTTAGATCATACATTCGTGCAACAGTAGTTGTACGCATACGCCAATCAAGGAGTTTGTCATGTACGATGAAAACGATTTTACTGCTGTATCAAAATTTCTAAAATTAGGCGTCAAAATCAACGTCAAAAATCCCATGGGACAAAACCCTTCATTTGAAACCAGCTTTCCAACACCCAAGGGAGCGATGGTCAACTTAAATGAAAAAAGTCTGTACGATGTAGAACGCAAGTTGCGCGCCTTAATCGGTAACGATACCCCCGTAAAAACAAAGTTATCGCCGTTTGTTTATCTTGGTACAAATTTTCGGGGCATACTGTACTGCACCAAAGGTTCAAACGAATTCATCATTCAAGAGACGCACGATGTATTTGGAAGCGAATCCAAGCGTATCGTTCGTCAAGCTGATGAGTTTATACAATTGCTGAGCTAAGTCATTTCTGACGTCAATGTTGGTCAATAAGCTGGCTAACAGATTTCCCTATATTACGACCACGTTGCGGTGATTGACGCCTTCGATCGTCAATCACCGACATCTTTCCGTCATTCGCCGATGACTGCACGACAAGCCCGCGCGCTTGCAGTATCGTGAGTACCACAAAATAAACGTATTCGAAAGGAAAGACTATGCGTGACGATACGATGAGCCCGGCTGCCAGAAATGCCAAGAATCTGGTTTTTGGTATTGCATTAGTCGGTGCGGGTATTTTATTTTTAATTAACGGTTGGGACTTTATCGCTTACCTGAAATGGTGGATATTTGTTCCCGCGCTAATTGCATTGGGCGGGTTGATTGACATCCTGGTTTCACGTAGAGCAAAACAAATCGCCAAGGGTTGTTTTAGCATTATCTTTGCGTTCTGGATCTATGCATCGATGGAACACTTGTGGGGCTGGACCTTTGGCACTAGTTGGCCAATTATTCTGATCGCCGTCGGCGTGCAAAGTATCGTACTCGGCTTATTGTCGTCAAACAAACCATCCTCAGAATCCTGAATATCCTCAGAGTCCAATTGACGAAGGAGAATTACATGAACCAACAAAAGCAACACAACCGCGTTGTGTTTGGCACCATTATTCTGATCTTTGGCGCCCTCGCTTTAATCGATAATTTAAACATTTTTAATACCAGAGAAATTCTCCAATTTTGGCCAACTGTTTTCATCGTTATCGGCGCGTTAAAAATGTCGCGCAGCGACACGGTCTCTGGTCATCTGATCGGTGGCGGCTTTATTGCGGTAGGTGCGTTGATGACCTTACAGCATCTGGGTATTGTCTATTTCAGTAGCCGTAGTTTGTGGCCAGTGGTGATGATCTTTGCGGGCTTATCTATCATCTTCAAAGACCGCCTGAAGGCCGACATTGCGCCGCCGATTGGCAATATGGAAGACGGCGACAATTGCTGTAATTTATCCGCCGTCATGAGTGGGTCTAAAAGCCAAAATTCATCGCAAAATTTTCGCGGAGGAGAGCTCACAGCGGTCATGGGCGGCATCGAACTCGACTTGCGCAATGCATCGATCGACGGTAGCGCAACCATCAATGTTTTCGCAGTGTGGGGTGGCATAGAAATAAAGGTGCCTGGTGACTGGACTGTCATCTCACAAGGGATTCCGATCTTAGGCGGTATTGAAGATCGTACCGTTCCACCGATGGATCGTAGCAAGACCTTGTTCATACAAGGATATGCGATTATGGGTGGTGTCGAAATCAGAAACTAAATTCACGAGAGCCCCATGCATCCACTGCTATCGGATTTCCGCAGATTTCTCTGGCACATCGCGATATGGCTTGCAGCGGGGCTAATAATGGGAAAAATATTAGTATCGGCAGAGTTCAGCGATTTTTCCTACGCTTGCTTTTTCGCAGTGCCAGTCAGTTTATTTTTTGGTTTTTTGACCAGCTCCGCATACTATATTTGTCGTTCGTTTCAGATTCAAAAATACACGTTCTTTTTTATAGCACTGGTATTTATCATCAGCTCGCTCATCTCTGCTGCATTGGCAATATGCGTAGCCCATGCCTGGAATCTCCTGCTGGAAAATTTAAACGACGTTGCGTCTCCTCATAACATCACATCAAAACTTGATATCGCACTATTTGCCAGCTGTTTTGTCTTATACCTGTTAGCACTGTTGACTTATGACGTCATGATTGCATTTGAACATATGCGAGCAGCGGAAAAGCGCGAGACCGATGCTCACCTGTTAGCACGTGATGCAGAGTTGCAAGTGTTGCGCTCGCAGATTGACCCACATTTTCTATTTAATAGTCTTAACTCGATTAGCGCTCTGACAGCGATTGATGCGAAAGCAGCGCGAGAAATGACCATCGCCCTAGCAGATTTTTTTCGTAGAACGCTGACCTTATCGGAACAAGAAAAAATTAGCCTGGACCAAGAGCTGAGTTTATGTGAGGATTTTTTGGCGGTTGAAAAAATCCGCTTTGGGAAGAAATTGGAAATCGCAATCGAGGTCGATACGTCAACAAATGATGCGTTAATTCCTTCTATGATCTTACAGCCATTGTTAGAAAATGCAATTAAACATGGTATTCGCACTATCCGCCAAGGCGGATGTATTAAGGTAAAAATTCTGAGGAATGCCGATTGGTTACACATTCGCGTTACCAATCCGGTTACTACGGATATTTCTCCCGCCACTGGTTCTGGTCTTGGTTTACAAAATCTGCGTTGCCGTTTTCACGCTTTGTATGATGATCAAGCCAGAGTCGAGTGGAAGCGCACAGAACAAGAATTTATCGTTGAACTGACACTCCCCTGGGAATCAAAGAAATCATGACAAAGCAAATCAGCGTAGTCATTGCCGATGACGAAGAACTGGCACGTCGCCTGATCACCGAATATTTACGCCCTCATCAAGATGTTCACATCATTACCGAATGCGAAACCGGCACGGAAGCGGTGGATGCGATCAATCAACAAGGCCCTGATCTGATTTTTCTTGATATCCAGATGCCAGAATTGACGGGCTTAGAAGTCTTAGAAATAACCGGACGCCGTAGCGGTGTTGTTTTTACCACCGCCTACGATCAATTTGCCTTGAAAGCATTTGATTTGCATGCGATTGATTACCTGCTAAAACCGTATTCACAACAACGCTTTGACGAGGCACTGAATAAGGCAAGAAAACTTCTGCAGCAAACAGACGTATCTCCTGAAACTGCCATTCAACAATTAATCGCAGAAAACACAGAAAAAAACAAAAGGCTGCTGATTCGCGATCGCAACCAGGTTCATGTTGTTCCCATTGCCTCTATCGACTACATCAAAGCAGAAGATGACTATATTTTGATCCATGCCGCCGGCAAATCCTGGATGAAAACACAAAGCCTGTCAGACATCGAAACGCAATTAAATCCAATGCAGTTTGTACGGATACATCGCTCTTACCTCCTGCAACTGCATGCGCTAAAAGGAATAGAACGCCAAAACAAAGACAGCGTCGTTGCAGTGTTAAACAATGGTGAAAAATTACCCGTAAGCCGTTCAGGCTACGAGCGTCTAAAGGAACATTTACAGTAGCTTGCAAATATCTGCCACAAAAGCAATTAATGATACGTTGATAGAAAAAAGGCGTATTCTTTACATTTTCCCTCGAAGTATCGCCAATAATTATTTGCAAAAAGCGCCACCTTTATTTGTACCATTTTTCAGAAAAGAAAGAATCCATGAACGCGCCTGAATTAAATCACCGGTCTTACGCCATACCTGCCGAATTCAGCGAATGTTTTGATTTGCAACGGGCTGCCTACCTTGCCAACCCCTACCCTGATTATGCAAGCCGCCGCGCAGATTTAGAAAACTTGGCACGCTTACTAAAAGAGAATAAGGATGCATTGGTCGCAGCAATCAACCAAGATTATGGTAACCGCTCGAGCTTTGAAACTTTGTTTGCAGAATTTTTCGTTGTGCTGCAAGAGATCAAAGATAATCTCAAACACATGAAAAAGTGGATGCAGCCACAGCGTCGCCATATCGACGTCTTACTGTACCCGGGCTCTAAAGTCGCTGTCATACCGCAACCATTGGGGGTGATTGGTGTCATTGTTCCGTGGAATTTTCCGCTCAATTTATCGTTTGCTCCTTTGGCGGCGATCTTTGCTGCGGGCAATCGTGCAATGCTGAAGATGTCAGAAAACTCTGTGCATCTGGCACGCTTGCTCATTGAAATCACACCAAAGTATTTTCCGCCAGAAAAGCTGCAATTCTTTGAGGATGGAGGTGGCCGTGGGCCGGCATTCTCATCGCTACCGTTTGATCACTTATTCTTTACAGGCTCTGGGCAGACAGGTCGGGCTGTCATGGCGAATGCGGCCCGCAATCTGACGCCTGTTACTTTGGAATTGGGTGGGAAATCCCCTGCCGTAGTAGCGCCCGATTTTCCCTTAGCAACAGCCGCCGATCGAATTATCTGGGTCAAGGCCTTTAATGCAGGTCAGATTTGTACCAATGTCGATTACGTTTATCTGCCCGAGGGCAGCGAGGAAGCATTCACAGCCGAAGCCAAACGACTAGTCGCAGAACGCTATCCGGATATCAACCATCCTGATTACACCTCGATCATCGATGAACGCTCGTATTGCAGGTTAGAAACAACCTTAAATGACGCGCTGGACAAAGGAGCACGTGTAGTTAATTTGTTTGAATCTGTTCACTCTGCACAGCCAGATCGTGCACTACGCAAATTCCCGCTCACGCTGGTATTTAACGTAACAGATGATATGGAAATCATGCAGCGAGAAATTTTTGGCCCGCTACTCCCGGTAAAAACCTATCAACGGCCACAAGAAGTCGTCGATTACGTCAATGCACATGATCGGCCGCTGGCCTTCTATCCATTTACAAACGATGCTGTGCTTTTGGATTTTTATCTGAAACGAATTATGTCGGGCGGTGTGTCGGTCAACACGGCTTTATTACACGTCGCTCAGCACGATATTCCGTTTGGTGGTGTAGGTGCAAGCGGTATGGGCCATTACCATGGCTACGAAGGGTTTACGACGTTTTCAAAAATGCGCCCCGTGTTTTATCAAGGGCGATTTTCTGCGATCAAATTAATGATGCTGCCACCGTACGATAAGAAAGCCAATAAGTTGATCGCGTTGATGATTAAATTATTTGGCTGATCCGGTCACATCAACAGGGCAGCTTAACTAATTGCTTTCATCACCATGGTTAATTCAACTCTGGTGTCTTGCAACAGTTTTTCGATATTTTCCTGATTCACACCGAGTAGCAGCAAGCTCGGCGGAACTGCGGCCCAATCAAGCTGGTCAATATTTTCAGCGACAAAGTGGGCGTCCAGGAAATCTGCGGTGGCCAGCACATCGGTCAGGTTCGCTTTGACTCCGCGTCCGGGAATGTACCCACGGTGATTAAGAACTGCATTGCGAATATCCTCAGAGATATCCCAATCTTCCAGAATTGCACTCCCTATGCTGGCATGCCATTGATCAATCAAGTCCCAGAGGATCTTATCCGTCGTAAATAATGCCTGGAAATGATGCGCACGATTCAAGATATAAAACTTGCCGATGTCATGTAGCAAGCCCGCCAACATGGCTTTATCTGCGCTCAATTTGGTATGCGTGCGCGCAATCACCATCGATAAAGCAGCAACCCGTAAACTACGTCGCCATAAGCCATCCATTTGCGTCGCTAAGTTACCGTTGAATTTATTTTCTGCAAGTTGTTTCATGCCAACGGCGATAGCGACATTGCGTACTGCTGCAAAACCTAACAGCATCGTCGCCGCACGTAAATCACTGATAGGACGCGCTTGTGGATTGAATGCTGCGGTATTACTCAGATGTAAAACTTTGGCCGACAAAACCGGTTCACTACCGATAATACGTGCAATCAAATCATTTGATATATCAAGCTGGCTCAAGGCTTTCCTGATTTTCATGGTAGCCGCGACCGACGTCGGGAAGATTAACTTTTTATTTGACAGCTCTGTGGAAAAATCTTCCAAAAAGGCAAATTCATTCATCTTATTGTCACTCATAGCGGGCTCTCATTGATCGTCTGGTCTGCCTTCTAATTTTTTTGATATGCTATCAGGATATACATCTTCGAGCTCTAGTTGTGAATTAGTAGCAATTTAGTTGATCTTTGGTTGATCTTTGGTTACACGATCAAACTCGCGAGTGACGGTGGCAGCATACGCTGATTTTACAAGTCTTCACTCGCAAGCTTTCGAGATTAATTCCGATACTGATTAATAGCGTCTCGAGTTTCTAAAGCAATACGACGTGCCGCATCTGCGTAATTTTCGTCTCCTATCGCTTTGGCATACAAAATAGCGCGAGAAGAATTGATCATCATTCCGTTACCATTATTTGTTTTGCCGGCATGTACTGTAGCGGCAATATCACCACCCTGGGCACCAATACCTGGGACCAACAAAGGCATGTCGCCAATAATGTGTCGTACCTGTGCCAGTTCGTTCGGGAACGTCGCACCTACGACCAACGCGCATTGGCCGTTGACATTCCATTTATCGGCAACCAATTGCGCCACATGTTGGTATAAAGGTTTACCGCCTACATCTAAAAATTGCAGATCTGAACCACCAGCGTTGGAAGTGCGACATAAGACAATCGCGCCTTTGTCTTTCCATTCCATGTATGGTGCGACGGAGTCAAAGCCCATGTAGGGGTTGACGGTTACCGCATCAGCCTCATAACGTTCGAAAGCTTCACGCGCATATTGTTCAGCGGTAGCACCAATATCACCACGCTTGGCGTCGAGCACTAACGGAATCGTCGGATAAGTCGTTTTGATATAGCGGCAAATTTCTTCCAATTGATCTTCCGCACGTAAAGCTGCAAAGTACGCAATCTGTGGCTTGAAAGAACAAGCCAGATCGGCGGTAGCATCAATGATGGCTTTACAAAAGCTCAGGATCGCATCTGGTTTGCCTGCTAATTCAGCTGGGAAGCGCGTTACATCGGGATCAAGGCCTACACACAGTAAGGAATGATTGCCGGTCCATGCGGCATTGAGTTTTTTGATAAAAGTCACGATTACCTCTGCATTTTCATTTTTTTGGAATATCGACATTATACCGTGGGGCACCGTCAGCAAATGCTGCAACCGTTCAGCTTAAATTTGATTATCATGTCATAGTAGACTTTGGAACGATCACTATTCACTGAAAAATCGGCAATTTTATGACCAAAAAAACAACAAAAGAGATCAATTTGCTCGCACTGGAAAATCAAATCTGTTTTGCGCTGTACTCCACTTCTCTCGCACTGACCAAAACTTATAAACCTTTGCTGGAACAGCTCAATCTTACCTATCCACAATATCTGGTCATGCTGGTACTGTGGGAGCAAGACGATGTGCTGGTGAAAGATATCGGGAATGCCTTGTTTCTTGACTCAGGCACCCTGACCCCGCTATTAAAACGCCTCGAAGCATCGGGTTTATTAATCCGTCGCCGTGATGAGGCGGATGAACGTCAGGTTAGAATTGTTCTGACTCAGGAAGGCAAACAATTACGAAAAGCCGCCAGCACGATTCCGCCAAAAATTTTGTGCGCCAGCGGGCAGACGCAAGAGACATTGGTCGCCCTACGCCAGCAACTTTCAGAATTACGCGACCAGTTACATACTGAATTTAACGAATAAGCCGTGCCATCATTGATGGCTTAAATAGTCAAAAAAAGAGACTACGCTATCGACTCCATAGAAAAAATCAATCAAAATAATGAAATATTAGATTGCACGCAATTTAATTGTGCACTATTATTAATCCATCGATGCAGCCAGTCGTTTTTTTAAATTTCATTACCGGAGAATTCCATGCAAGTACTTTACACAGCAAATGCAACCGCAACCGGCGGCCGTGATGGTCGCGCCACATCCAATGATGGTCACCTCGATGTCAAGTTGACGACACCAAAAGAATTAGGTGGTGCAGGTGGTGACGGCACCAATCCTGAGCAATTATTCGCAGCGGGTTATTCAGCTTGCTTTATTGGTGCAATGAAGTTTGTGGCATCGACTGCAAAAATAGCTTTGCCTGCAGACGTTTCAGTAAATGGTCTGGTCGGTATTGGTCCCAATGGCAAAGGTGGCTTCGGTATTACCGTTGCGCTCAATGTTTCCTTGCCAGGCATGGACAGAGCAGCGGCACAAGACTTGATCAATAAAGCACACGAAGTTTGCCCATATTCAAACGCAACTCGCGGCAACGTGGAAGTGACGATTACTTTGCTGTAATTCATTTGTAGCTTGCAAAAAAAAGAGACCGATTTAATCGGTCTCTTTTTTATTCTAACTTTCGTTACAGCAAGGCCTTTCATACCAAGACCTCATTGCAATCAGACTTTCGGTGTGCCGCCTAACAGGAATGCACGTTTTTGTGGCTTGGTGGTCGTGTTACCAGTTGAACTAAGGCTATTTGCTGGAATAGCCACCGGTAAAGTACTGGCGCTAGGCTCATACGGTTTGAGAAACCATGGATCAACCTTCTCTCGTGGCGCTTGAAAACTGCGTCCCGATTTTTCTGGTCTATCTGTCCCGCTACGATCTGTGCGATCAGAACGATCACGTGAATGACGCGCGCGCTCAGGTACCTGTACAGAAGTCGCCACAAAACCAGCCAGCGTCAAACGCACAATTTTTTGTTTGATCAGTTTTTCAATATCGACCAGCAGACGCTCGTCCTGATCGGTATGCAGCGAGATCGCATCGCCCTTTGCACCGGCACGACCAGTACGTCCAATACGATGAACATAGTCTTCAGCGTTATATGGCAGGTCGTAGTTAATCACGCACGGCATTTCAGAAATATCCAGACCGCGTGCTGCGACGTCGGTAGCAACCAAGACTTCGACTTCACCGCGCTTGAAATCTTCCAGCGCCAACATACGCTCAGATTGCGATTTATCACCGTGAATTGCAGAGGCTTTGACACCCTGCTTCACCAAATGCACGGCCAGACGCGAAGCACCGATTTTTGTATTAGAAAAGACGATGACTTGTTTCAAACCACGTTCACGGATAATGAAAGAAACGGCATCGCGTTTTTCATCTTCAGCAACTTTATACAAAATCTGCGTTACGTTATCAGCTGTCGCATTGCTACGCGCAACTTCTATCGTTTGCGGATTATTTAAAAAGCTTGCTGCCAGTTTTTTGATTTCTGGCGAGAACGTCGCCGAGAACATCAAATTTTGTCGCTGTTTAGGCAGTAAATTAATAATCCGCTGCAAGTCTGGCAAGAAACCCATATCCAGCATGCGATCGGCTTCGTCCATGACCAGTATCTGTGTCTGCGACAAATTAATCGTTTTCTGCTGCACATGATCCAGCAAGCGACCGGGCGTCGCAATCACAATTTCAACACCGGAACGCAGGATGGCAGTTTGCGGCGCCATGTCTACGCCACCAAACACCACGGTCGAACGTAGTGGCGTAAAACGCGAGTAGGCTTTGACATTTTCCGCTACCTGATCCGCCAGTTCGCGGGTTGGCGTCAGGATCAATGCCCGTACAGGATGACGCGCTGGAGAAGCACTGCTGCTGGCATGCGCCAGCAAACGTTGAATGATAGGTAAAGAGAAGCCAGCGGTTTTACCGGTACCAGTTTGCGCAGCACCCATGACGTCTTTGCCTTGCAAAACAACAGGAATCGCTTCCGCTTGAATCGGCGTCGGGTGTACATAACCCTGCTCAGACAAAGCGCGCAAAATTTCAGGAGCCAAACCAAAATCTTCAAAACGAGTAGTGGCTATAGGCGTGTCTATGAGGGTCGGGCTGGCAGCGCCCTGAACAAGGTCGGACTTTATATCAGTCATGTATTCTATGGTGGGCCTCCCGCAAGCCGCACAGGGAACCAGCAAAATTACCGGCATCACCTCTATCTGCGACAATCTAAGGAGAATAAGCGTAGGCTAAGAAAGCAGAGATTATATTACAAATCAAGGGCTTAGAGCAAACAAGTGATTTTACTCTGGGTTCTGCGTTTAACACGGATGCAATCTCTTCCCCGATCTCAGTCTTAACCCGTATCTGATTGCGTGAAGCACAGCGTAAATCCCCCCCAAGGGCGCGCACCAGACTGGAGTTTAGGATGCATTATTTGCATCACTCTTTACTTCGACGAGCAAAAATAGCTTAACCAACACAGCGTAACTATCAAAAAATACCCTTCTTATCAACTTAATATCTCAAAAAATTTATTCTTCAGATTTTTGCACTAAATTAGCAAATACAATTGATAACAATTCTCATTTGCATTAAAATTGTAACTTAAAGTAGCCAGCCGCCAACTTTCCTCTCCGTTGAACTCACATAGAAAGAAACCATGGATCGTCGCACTCCTATTGCCGCCGCATTGATTACTTTGTTCGCACAACCAGTCACCACATTCGCCCAGGCAACGTCCAGCGCACCAGCTACACAGCAAAATAAAAGCAGCTTGCCAGAAATCAACGTACAGGCCAGTCAAAATGATTTTGCACCCGGTGCTGTTTCTTTAAGCAAATTGCCTGCCGACCTGCGAGATGTACCGCAATCAGTCACAGTCGTAAACAAAGCACTCATGCAATCGCAAGGTGCCAATTCAATGGCAGAAGCCTTGCGCAATGTTTCTGGCATTACCTTGGGTGGTGCAGAAGGCGGACAAATCGGTAACAACGTCAATCTGAATGGGTTCTCTGCAAGAACCGACGTGTATTTGGACGGTTTCCGCGATCGTGGGCAATACTACCGTGATACTTTTGCGCTGGATTCGATTGAAGTATTGATGGGGCCTTCATCGATGTTGTTCGGTCGCGGTTCAACTGGTGGCGCGATCAACCAAGTGACCAAAAAGCCTTTCCTCAAGAACCAAACTGAATTGACGGGATCCGTCACCAGCAATGGTCTGGTTCGCTCCACTGTCGACTTCAACAAAGTGACATCTGACACCTCTGCTGTACGTATTCTGGCAATGGCGCAAGACGGCAATGCCACGACTCGCGATCAAACCAAACTGCAAGATTTTGGTTTCGCTCCCTCAGTCAAATTAGGCATAGGTACGCCAACAGAAATCACCTTGTCTGCCCTGCTGCAACACAATCACGACATGCCAGATTATGGCGTCGGTCCACTCAACGGTCGCCCTGCGCCAGTGGATCGCAATACGGCGTATGGTTTCAACGACGATCATACTGATTCTGATATCGCTGCATTAAACAGCACTATTGTGCATAAGCTTAACCCACAAACAACATTGCGTAATCAAACGCAATTCAATTACGTCAGCACAAAAGCTGTCGAGACAGCGCCAAATACAATAGGTACGGTAGGACCAAAAGGTTTCACGCCTTTGCCCGTCTCTGCGATGAGCAATTTACCTCTATCTAACTTATACGAACGTTTACAAAGCCATGACCGTAACATTCGCGACTATTCAATTTTCAATCAAACTGAATTATCAACGACAGTCACTAGCGGCGCCTACAAACACAACCTGTTAGCAGGCCTGGAACTTGGTCACGATGGTTACGATAATCAGAACTTTTATAGAAATGGTTCATGCAACGGTGTTCCCCTCACATCGGCAACGGCGACCAGCGGCTTTGTTGCTTGTGTACCGTTGATCAATCCCAATGCGGGCAACTCACCAACGAATGTTGCCAGCAAAGCAGGTAATCGCGCCGGTGGTTCATCTAACACAGTAGCCACTTATATCAACGACACGCTGGAACTCAATCCATATGTGAAATTGGTAGGTGGATTACGCTATGACAGATTCAGCGCCAGCATTACTAATTCCATCAATTCCAACAATACCGCAGGAAGCACAACGTTGCCGTCGGCTGACCAAACCATAGGATTTACCAGCGTCCGGCTTGGTAGTATCTGGCAACCTGACGCGCAGCAATCTTACTATGCATCCTACGGTACTTCGTTCAATCCATCTCTGGAACAATTGACCGGTACAGTAGGCCAAACCAATCTTGCGCCAGAAAAAAATCGTTCCTATGAGTTGGGAGGTAAATGGGATTTATTGAACGGAAATCTGGCATTAAATTCAGCCGTTTTCCAAATTCAAAAAGAAAACGCCCGTAGCCAGATCAGTCCTGGCGTGTACAGCATGGATGGCACAGTGCGTGTCAATGGCTTCAGAGCTGGTGCTAGTGGTTTGCTGAGTAAAGGTTTACAACTCGCCATGAATTACACCTATCTCGATGCCAAAGTAGTAGCGGCATCAGCAGCAGATGGTACGCTGGGCAAAATCCCTGCCAACACACCACGTAATACGCTCACTGCATGGACGACGTATGAATTCGCTCCACATTGGGAAATCGGTGGTGGCCCGGTACATATGTCGCAGCGTTATGCCAGCGGTGCGAATGTCGTCAGCGTCCCCGGTTACACACGCTGGGACGCAACCATGGCGTATAAGCAAAAAAATTACGACGTTCGTCTGAACGTGTTTAATCTGAGCGATAAGATGTACTACGATGCTTTAATTCCATCCGACGGCGGTCGCTCAGTGCCAGGCACTGGTCGTAGCGCGATGCTGTCGGTGGCGTATCGTTTCTGATCACACATTGTTCATCGTTTTCTGCATTCATTAAAGGTCGACCATGTTGATTCATATTCCCGGCGTATTAGATACCAACACGTTAAATACCGTACGCACGATGCTGCTACAGGCGGGCGACGCCTGGGTGGATGGCCGCATCACGGCTGGCTATCAAGGTGCGCCAGTAAAGTTGAATCAACAAATCGACGAACGTTCCGAAGTGGCGCACCAATGCCAGCACATTGTGCTATCCGCATTGGAACGTAACCCGCTGTTCATCAGTGCAGCGTTACCGAATGTCGTTTATCCACCGATGTTTAACCGCTACGGTGAAGGCATGGGATTTGGATTACACGTCGATGGTAGCGTACGCTTACATCCTCATAATGGAAGTAAGCTGCGCACTGACGTCTCTGCCACGCTGTTTCTGGCAGAACCTGATGAATACGATGGTGGTGAGTTACAGATTGCCGACACCTATGGTACACACAGCGTAAAACTGGCTGCGGGAGACATGGTAGTGTATCCCTCCACCAGCTTACATCAAGTAACAACGGTCACTCGCGGCATCCGCTTAGCGTGCTTTTTGTGGGTGCAGAGTCTGGTCAAAGATGACGGCCAACGCAGCTTATTGTTTGATATGGATACGTCGATTCAAACGCTCAATCGCACCCAGGCTGACGAAACCGCGCGCCGCAGTTTGGTAGGCTGTTACCATAATCTGCTGCGTCAGTGGAGTGAAACCTGATTTAGGTAATCTACGTTCTCATTCGGTTCTGTGGCCAAACACGTGGAAAATCGATGGTTACGATATGCAGCTTTGCAAGCATCTTTTCCAACTTTTTTAAAAGGCTCAATGCATTTATAGGCCGGACGATATAGTCGTCTGCTCCAGCATTTGCCGCATCAAGAATATTCTTTTTGCTTGCATGAGAGCTGCACATCAAGATCGGTAAATGATTTAACTCTGGGTCACCACGCAGTGAACGAATCAAATTCAAGCCATCCATAAGTGGCATGACAAAATCGGTGATAATGAATTCGATAGGTGCGCCAATATACTTAGTGGTATTTAACGTCCGTAATGCCATTTCACCGTTTTCCGCTTCCGATACTCTGACAAAGCCGATTTCTTTTAAAAGGCTAACAATCAAAGACCTCAGATTTTGCTCATCGCTGACCACCAGAAAATGAAGTTCTGTATCCATGAAGATAATACCTTCCAGCTCTCTCTGGAACTGAGAGCATTTAAATTTTTAATAATCACGTTAAAAAGAATATCGAAAATAGATTATTGATGTCAGTGCGGTGAACAACAAACGGCATCGAAAAAAATGGCTTTAAGTTGCGTGTATATGTTCACTTCCTCTGTACCCCAAAAAAAATTCCTCCCGCCACTATAAGCACATTCCACGGCTCAAAACAATGTGCCAGCGTTAGCTCGTTTAATATCGGCAGTTACACGCCGCCTTATGTTTGCCAGCGTACTGATCTTTGCGATCGTATGAAATAACGTCAGTCACTTAGTCCACTGCAACAGAAAGTATTTATCATGACTTCAACACGTAAAGCTTATTTCGTTGGCGGCGGAATCGGCTCACTGGCTGGTGCTGCATTTTTGATTCGCGACGGCGGGATGGCAGGCAATCAGATTTCCATCTTTGATGCGGCTTCGGTCATGGGCGGCAGTCTGGATGGCTGCGGCGACGCGGTCAAAGGCTATTCTATGCGTGGCGGACGTATGTTGACCACGGATAACTACGAATGCACCTGGAATCTTTTCAAATCTATCCCATCACTGACACTCTCAGGTAAAAGCATTTTTGAAGAAACCGCAGAATTTAACGAAAAACATCATTCCAACGCGATGGCACGTCTGGTCGACAGCCGCCGCGCCAAAGTACCGGTTAAATCGATGGGTTTCTCAATCCATGATCGTGTTGAGCTGCTCAAACTAGCGAGTGCTGACGAAGAGGCATTAGGCAGCAGCCGAATTACCGATCACCTATCGCCAGAATTTTTTGAAACTGAATTTTGGTATATGTGGGTAACGACTTTTGCCTTTCAACCCTGGCATAGCGCGGTCGAATTCAGACGCTACCTGCATCGTTTCCTGATGGAGTTTGTACGCATCGAAACGCTGGCGGGTGTAAAGCGCACTGTATTGAACCAATATGATTCTCTGGTCGTACCTTTGCAACGGTGGCTGGAAGCACAAGGTGTTCATATGATTTCTAACTGCCTGGTAACGGATCTGGAATTCAAGAACGATGGCGATAACATCGAAGTTCTCGGTCTGCGTTACTTACTGAAGGGTCAGACCGAGACCTTGCAATTAGAAGATGGCGACCTCACGTTTCTACAAAATGGCTCTATGACAGACGCCTCAAGCTTAGGTTCTATGACTGCCGCACCTGCCAAATTAAAGAAAACACAAAGCGGCAGTTGGTCTTTATGGGAAAAAATCGCCGAAGGAAGACCCATGTTGGGCAATCCAAAAGCCTTCAATAGCTGCGTCGCACAATCAGATTGGGCATCATTTACGGTCACTTTAAAGGACTCAGCTTTCTTTGACCAGATGCACAACTTTAGTGGGAATGAGGCAGGTACAGGGGGATTAGTTACATTTAAAGATTCGAACTGGCTTATGTCTATTGTGCTGGCACACCAACCGCATTTTGCCAACCAAACTCCAGACGTGTTCGTATTTTGGGGTTATGGATTATTCCCAGACCGTATCGGCAATTTCATTCCCAAGGCAATGGCTGACTGTACAGGTGAAGAAATACTTCAGGAGCTTTGTGGGCATTTACGCTTTGACTTTGATACGGTGCTCACGGCAAACTGTATTCCATGTCGCATGCCCTACATCACGAGTATGTTTATGCCACGCGCCCAAGGTGACCGGCCGCTGCCGGTTCCACACGGGACTAAAAATTTCGCCTTCATCAGCCAGTTTGTTGAGATTCCGCTAGACACCGTTTTTACGGTGGAATTTTCAGTACGCGCAGCACAAATGGCGGTCTACGAATTACTGGGTATCACCACACCTATCCCACCCGTAACTCCTCATGACAAATCGCTGCATACACAATTTGAGGCCTTAATCAAAGCGCTGTGACAAAATGTATTACGTTTTGTCATTTTAAACCTCACAAAAAGGCCTGCACATTATCGAGAAGTTGAAGAAATTGGAATAATCGGAATAATCGGAACAATCGAAACAATCACTTTCGACATAAACACGCTGTTTGGGTCTTCAGCATAATCTGCAAATGGCCCACAGTATTCAAAGCCAAAACTCCGGTACAAGTCACGCGCAGGTTCGAAGAATTTGATAGAACCTGTTTCAAGACTGAGTCTGGAATAATTTCTTTGACGCGCTTCGTCGATTAGATGCTGCAGTAATTGTCTGGCAGCACCACGCCGGCGCAAATTGCGTGGCGTGCGCATGGATTTGATTTCGGCATGCAGCGTATCAAGCTGCTTGAGCGCAATACATCCTGCCAGCTGATTTTCATCCCAGATAGTCCAAAAGGTAATGCGTGGATCTCGTAAAGCTTCGAGGTCAAGCGCATGTACGCTTTCAGCCGGGCTATTGGCATACATGTCTTGTAAATGTTCTTCCAGCAAGGCGCGAATTTCATCACCGTGCAAATCATCGATACGGATTTTCATAATTACTTTCTTATTTCTAAATTTTTGCGCTAGATAAAAACGACGAAGTATCAAATTTGTATGATGAGCATGATTAATATCTTGCATCTTTGGGTTTATCACCGTTTGGCCAGTCCAAAGATTTTTTGGAATAAACCGGACGTATCTGGTGCGTGAAGTACTCGGCAACGTCAATCGCTTCCTGATCAGTCAGCGTTTCACCTTGCCCCAGCGGCATATTATGTTTGACAAATGCAGCGGCGGTATATGTCCTTGCCATACCAGCGCCATCATTAAATGAATCAGGCCCCCAGAGCGGCGGAAAAGTATAGGTCTTTTCCGTTTTACTACCCTCCCCCTTTTTACCATGACAACTCGCGCATTTTTCCTGATAAATACTTGCCCCGCTCTCACTGTTTGGTTTCAATTTCTGATTGATCGATATAAAACCCCGACCGACAATGCTGGTACCAGTTGGGACACCTGTTGAAAGCCAACGCATATAAGCGAGAATATTATTCATTTCCGGAGAAGCAAAATCTAATGGTTTCCCATTCATCGAACGCTCGAAACAATCGTTAACCCGTTCTTGCAAAGAAATCAGTTTGCCGCTGCGCGCCCTGTACTCGGGAAACACACCCCAGATACCAAGCCAAGGTGCAGCTCCCGCTACTGTTCCGGCTTGCAAATGGCAATTCGCACAATTGAGACCATTGCCTACATTCTTCGGCAATAACTGATTGGTTTCAGTCAGGATTTTTTTACCCATACGAATGGCATCACCACTGACTCCACCCGGAATACTTGATTCTGGTGGAATAAGTAGCGATTCTGTCGCATGTGCGATTTGAAAACAGCAGCCATCAATCAACACCATTGCTGCTATGAGCGTACGGAAGGTTGTCATCATTCAGTTGGCCGTTATAGAGGTTATGTCTGCTCAGGTTCGAATTATTGAGGAAAGCGCTCAAGTTTTTTGCCATCAGCAGGTATCTGATACTCGGCGACATTCAACTCCATTGCTAACAAGGTGTAGTAAGCAACGATACCTGTTAAATCGACGGTGCCTTTTTTGCCAAAGCGACTTTCCACGCGCTTAAAAGTCGGTTCTGATACCCGCTTGTTATGTTGGAGTTCAATACAAAAATCATAGACCATTTCTTCATCGGCACTCATCACGCCCGGACGACGACCGTCTGCAATGGCGTCAACAATTTCTTTTTTTAGACCGGCTTTTAAAGCAATAGGTTGATGAACATACCATTCATAATCCTGAGTCCATTCGCGTGCCGTCATTAAAATGGCTAACTCGCTGAGGGTGTTTCCGATCGCAGATTTGTAGCGCAAATAGTCGCCCATAGAACGCGCTAGTGTCATCACTTGAGGGCTGTGCATCAAAGGTTCAAAAGGACCAAAAACGGGGACTTTACGATTTGCTTCAAAATCTTGCGCTGCCTGCTTTTGTTCATCGTTATAATTTTCTGGAGCGATTGTCGGTAAGCGATCGGCAGCGTACGCACATGTAGTAATGCTTATCAGCGATGCCAGCATAATTGAATGTCGAATTTTTATATCTTACTCCCTAAAAAAATCAATTCCTTAAAGACAAAGTTCTATATCAAACGATGATAAATATTTTTTAAGTAACAGCAATCGATCTTAAATTTCGTATTCTAAATTGAATCCTGAAGCACTGATTCTACGACAATTTACCTCAACTACTTATTTGGGATTGGAAATGAATTCGTTTGTAAACGTATTGTTGAGATTAATGTGCTTACCATAGAGGGATTTATCATAGTCGCGCAAAACTTTGAGCACCGTTTCTGGTCCACCCTCAGGCATCTTGCCGTCAGCAGTAAACATTTCCTTGCTATTTTTTAAAGCAAGAACGTAGTTTTCTTTGTCGTTGGCATAAAAGGAAGCGGGCATTTGATCGCTGATTTCGGATGCGCTATGCGTTTGAATGTAGTTGAGCGCCTTACCCAAAGCGATGACGATTTTTTGCACCTCGTTGCGATGTGTTGTCACCCATGCGTTGGGCATATAGAGACAAGCCGCCGGATAAGCCCCGCCAAATACAGCTTGTGTTTCTTTGATACCACGTAAATCGAGCAATACTGTCGCTCGGCCAGCAGAGGTAAGTCGTGAAACAGTGGGCTCACTAGAAATACCGGCCTGCACCCGCCCTTGCATCATTGCGTTTATAAAGTTATCGCCCGATCCAACGGGCAGTATGTTGATTGCATTACTTTGAATACCTGACTTTTGCGCAAGATATCGAATAATCGTATTGGTCGACGATCCTAAACCGGTCACACCAAATGAGCGCCCCTTAAGCTGCTTTAAAGAGGTAATTTCTTTTGCACTTTTTTCAGCAACCAGGATAGCCTGCCCTGGTGTTTGCGTAAGCTGAATCACGGATTTCACTAATTTACCGCGTGCCTGCAAACTAATCGTATGATCATAAAAACCGATCACACCTTGTACTGAGCCAGACAATAATTCAGTCTCTGCATTGATGCCATTGCGGTCAGTCAAAAACTCTATATCCAGCCCGGTCTCGGCAAAATAACCAAGCTGTTCGGCAAGTTTCACCGGCAGATAAATTTGCTTTTCTATGCCTGCAACCACAATGCTGATTTTTTCGCCTGCGTAGGCCATCGCACAGCCCAGGTATAAAAACACTGGCAGCAATAGCTTAAAACAAAATGTCATGTCGTTTCCAAAACAGAAAATAGGTGCTCTTTGAAGAAGACTAAATCTTTACATTATTATAGCAACCGGCCGGTATGATTTTTACTGAGTAGGGAATCTGACCTCAACTTGAAGACCACTACCTTGATCTACACCAGTTAATCGTATCGACGCTGACAGAGAATCACAAATACTCTTGGCAATCGCCAAACCAAGCCCGGAGCTATTGGATTTTTCTTCATTCACACGATAAAAACGCTCAAACACCTTTTCGCGGTGCTCGGGTGCAATTCCCGGTCCATTATCGATGACACGTAGCACGGCTTGCTGATCTTCCAATACAAGCGTCAACGTAATCATGCCACCAGCATGGATGTGCTGTATCGCATTATCAACTAAATTAGCAATTAATTCTCTGAGCAGGTAAGGACTGGCTCGGATACAAACGCTTTCATCCAATTCGTCAATGCCCAGATCAAGCCCTTTCTGTTGCGCCAGCAAGGCCATATCGACCACCACTTGCTTGACCACTTCTGACACATTCAATAACTTACCCTGGCTCGCATTGGATTGATTTTGTTCTGCCGCCGCCAGAATTAATAGCTGATTAATGACTTTACTACCGCTTGCTATCGTTGATTTAATATCAGCAAGCACTTGCTGCTGTTGAACGCCGTTGGTCGGATTTCTTTTGGCAAAATCAACTTGAGAATTAATAATCGAAAATGAAGTCCGCAACTGATGTGCCGTATTCGCGACGAATTGTTCATAAGAAGACAGGGTCTTGTTGAGTCTGGTCACATAGTCATTGATAGCAAAAATGACCGGTTGCAACTCACTGGGCGTATCATCAACCGACAAACTCTCGAGCGAACCAGTAGGACGTCGCATCAGTAACTCACCAAACTGAATTAAAGGCTGCATCATCCATCGCAGAGCGATCATCAAGCCCAAAATAACGATGGCCAACAAAATCAAGTGTTCACGTATGGTTCGGACAAACAGACTGCGTCTGAACGCGTGATGGCTATTGAGCGTTTGGGCAACTTGCGTAATGCTGGTTTCATTACCAACGCCATTGGCCAACATCTGCTCATAGGCAATGACGCGCACAGCTTCGCCTCGTATGGTGGACAGATAATAATATCCTTGCTCCATTTGCAGGGTGCCGGTATAGGGCAGCAACTCTTCATTTCCCGCGACTAATTTACCGTTACCTGTGCGAACAGTGAAGTAAATATGATCTATATATTCATTCGAAAACAACTCAAACGCGGCAGGCGGAATTCTGATTTCATAATTATCATCCACTTTTTCTAATTGCTCAGAAATTGTCCTGGCAGAGCCTTTGAGCAGCTGTTCCTGAACCAAAGTAGCGATACGATCTGCATCATGATAGCCCATGAGAAAATCTACAAATGAAATCAACACCGTAGGCAAAAATACCCAAAGCGCAAGTTGTGTTTTTAAACTTTTAACTCTGAGTTTCATATGTCAACATGTAACCCAGACCGCGTAGAGTGATGATTTGTGCACCTGAGTGTTCGATTTTTTTTCTTAATCGAACGATATAAATTTCCAAAGCTTTGGGCGACACAGTATCTTCAAGAGTGAACAAACTATCCGTCAGATCTTTTTTGGAAACAGTCGTATGTGCATTGCGGATCAGCGCTTCCAGAATCGCATGCTCACGTGGTGTGAAGCTTAAATCTTTTCCATGTGCATTAAAAATCTTCGCATTGCTATCGTAATTTAGCGTGCCACAACTAATCACTGGGCTCGCTTTGCCTTTTGATCTTCGCAACAATGAACGCAGCCGCGCCTCAAGTTCCTGGATATCAAATGGCTTGGCGATATAGTCATCGGCACCCAAATTGAGGTTTTCAATCACGTCACTGAGCGTGTCGAGCGCGCTGATGATCAGCACCGGCACTTCATTGTGTTTTGCACGCAAATTCTTTAATAAGGTCTGACCTTTGATGCCGGGCAGAGTCAAATCAAGCAAAATCGCATCGTAGACCTGGGTTAATAAAAAATGCTCAGCATCTTCACCAGAAAATGCCTGTTCGACCGCATATCCCGACTGCGTCAGTAATTTGGTAAGCCATGTGGATAGCTCACGGTTATCTTCTACTAAGAGTAATTTCATGGACGTAAGAGTAAAGCATTTTGATACCGACTGTCATCCTCGTGGTTTTTTTTCACAAACCTGTGGTTGAAGGCTTTTAGAAGGGTGCGTTGCTATACATTTCCATCTCAATGAGAGCAGTTCCAATTTCTGGTTTTTTTGAAATCAGAAAATGACAAATACAAAAATACAGGAGACACAATGAAAGAAGTAACGGCAGCCCCTTTGCAAGCAGGACTAAAAACCGGACTTAATGAAGATAAATTATGGCCTCATGCGTGGTGGAAACTCATGGAACACCGCGTGGGAGTCATTCCACTTCCAATTTATTGCTTGCTGCTTGCTCTGATCGTTGGATTTGTGTCTAGCGGTAAGGTACCCACGGATATTTCGGTATCAATCGCTATTTTGGCCGTCGGTGGATTTACGTGCGCAGAATTCGGTAAACGCTTACCAATTGTCCGCCATATTGGGGCTGCAGCAATTTTTGCTACGTTTATTCCCTCTTATCTGGCGTTTAACCATCTGATTCCAGATCTGGTTTTAAAAAATGTCGTCGAGTTCACCAAGACCAGTAATTTTTTATATCTTTTCATCTCGTCAATTATCGTTGGCAGTATTTTGAGTATGGATAGAACAATTCTGGTCCAAGGATTCATCAAAATTTTCATCCCGCTGGCGGCAGGTACGGTGGTTGCCAGCATTGTCGGCACTTTGGTAGGCACCGCCTTAGGCCTTGGCACTTTTCATACTTTCTTTTACATCGTCGTACCTATCATGGCCGGCGGTGTTGGTGAAGGCGCAATTCCATTGTCAATCGGCTATTCTGGAATATTGGGACAAGCGCAGGGTGACGTTTTTGCCCAGGTTTTACCTTCCGTTATGTTAGGTAGTCTGACGGCTATTTTGCTGGCAGGCGCTTTGAATTTCGTTGGTAAAAAATATCCGCATTTGACCGGTGAGGGTCGTTTGCAGGAAGGCGATACCAGTGATTCTATGACTAGCGAGGAATCAATACCAGCGAACGTCGATATTGCACATATTGCAGCGGCTGGTGTCACCGCTATTTCACTCTACATGGTCGGTCTCATGTGCTTTAAGCTCTTTGAGTTTCCTGCTCCAGTCGCAATGCTGTTCGTGGCGGTGGTGTTTAAATTATCCCGTGCAGTTTCACCACAGCTAGAGCAAGCATCATTCGCGGTATATAAATTCTTTTCCACTGCAGTCACGTATCCGCTTTTGTTTGCTATCGGTGCATCGATGACACCCTGGGATAAGCTGGTCGCTGCGTTTCACATATGCAACTTAATCACAATCATTGCCACCGTAGCGAGTTTGATGACAACTGGATTTTTTGTCGGGCGACGTATAAAAATGTACCCAATCGAAGCAGCGATCGTTAACGCTTGCCATAGCGGTCAGGGTGGCACAGGTGACGTGGCCATTTTAACCGCATCGAATCGTATGCAACTCATGCCGTTCGCACAAATTTCTACCCGCATAGGTGGTGCAATCGTGGTCACGCTTTCTTTATTGGCAATGTCTCAGCTGAAGTAGCTCCCGTCTGTTAAGCCTTCGCGACACCCAGATGAAAAATGCATGAAATATTGCATTGAGTTGTATGGCTGACTGTATTGCTTATACCAGTGATAGAAAAGTGATGCGGCAGATCAGTCGTGTCACTTTTTTGACGAAGTGATTTTCTTCTTTAAACTTCTGTCTGCCGTTGACAAGGCAACGGCGACTGCCTGCTTCACCGCTTGCATTTTCGTACGGGGATGACTGGTGCCTATGTGACCTGATTGCTTCCATTCGTCGACGATAAGTTTGATATTTGCACTGACCGCTGCTTTGCTGTTACTGTGATTGAGAGGCATAGTAGATTCCCCGTTCCCATTTAACTTTATTAGACTTTGCTAAGGTTGCGGTAAGCGCAACCAGATTTCATTGCGCCGCATAAACCAAGGCTTGAACGGTGGATCATAACGCGAATAAATTGCTTCTCCCTCCCATGCCAACTTGGCCGATTTCAGTGCATTCTCCAGCAAAAGCAAATGTTCGTTGTAATTGGTATCTGACCAGAAACCGGAATAACGAATCACTGCGAAACGGCAAGGCTTTACTTGGCGAAGTTTAATACGGGGGTCAAGTGGCTCTGGAGCGTTAGCTAAAGTAATATCTTTAGGCAAAACGAATTGCACTACGAATCCAGCAGATGTCGTAGTTTGAATAACCGGTGCTGTCATCGCTAGCTTCTCGGGCTTTACTGGTTCTGCTGTCTGCGTCACTGGTGCTGTCATCTCTAGTGTACGCTTGCCTTTGTTTTGACCAAAAATGTAAGCAGCTAAAATCGGAAACGCCCGATTTCCCGCCTGATCAGCAGGACCATCAACGACCACCTCGGCAACCATATACGCTGCGTAATCCCGGATTTCGATACCGTTCATTTTCTCAACGAGCTTGAAATCAGGTTCTTCGGTAGCGTGACTGGGCATAGGAAAAATAAACAAAAGAAACAAGGGTAAGAATAGATAATGCCAGACATTAACGCTGATGACATTCTTCACTTTTAGAACTCCCATTAAAATTGCAGAACCATAAGGTATTACCTGCCCCAATGAAATCTGTGTTTCATCAACGAGCTCATGTCACCACGGTCTATGTGGCTTGGGGCATTGCGCTGGATTTCTTCAATGGTACACGACCATATCGATGGCCGTCAGGTAAGGACATCCGCTGCGGCAGACGCCCGGCTTTAACACAAACAACCTGAAACAAAGAAATCCAGTCCTGATTGAACGCATAAGCACAACCTGCCAGATACACGCGCCATATCCGGTAACGTCTGTCGCCTGATATTTGTTTCACTTTGTCTGCATTGGCTTCGAAACGCTCCACCCACAGCGTACATGTCTGTGCGTAATGGCTACGCAAATTTTCAATATCAAGTACTTCCAGGCCACCTTCTTGCATTGCTTTTAATGCCAGACCAATGTGCGGCAATTCACCATGCGGAAACACATATTTTTCGATAAATTCGCCGTTACCATAAGGTGTCTCGCCACTCTCCGCGTCAGTCGAGGTAATGCCATGATTCATGACGACACCATCTTCCGCCATCAGAGAATTGATTTTAGCAAAATAGTCAGGCAAATTACGGACGCCGACATGTTCAAACATGCCAACGCTCGTGATTTTGTCAAACGTCCCTTGAACATCACGATAATCCTGCAAACGAATATCAATCAGATTGCTTAAACCTAATTTCATCACCTGCGTGCGGGCGAAGGATGCCTGATTTTCTGAGAGCGTAATTCCTACACATCGCGCACCATAATGTTGAGCCGCATGTATCACTAATGCACCCCAGCCACAGCCAATATCAAGGAGCGTATCACCGGGCTGCAGGTGGATTTTTTGTAAAATCAAATCCATCTTTTTTACTTGCGCTAAATTTAAATCTTCATCGCCATTTTCGAAATAGGCACAGGAATACACCAAATTTTCATCGAGCCATAATTGATAAAATGCATTCGAAACATCGTAGTGATATTGAATTGCCGCTTTGTCTTTGTCTTTACTACGTTGCATTTTTCGGATGATACGTGAAAATTTCCCCTCAAGCTTTAAGGTCCCGGAGGCAAGCGCGTTGCCAACAGAGATGATCGCGCCAGGCTTGCCTTCTACATCGATCTTACCGTCAACATAGGCAGCACCAAGATTAGAGAGAGACGGCGTGAACAAGCAAGTTAAAGCAGAGACATGTGGAACCCGGACGATCACTTCCGGATGCAAATGACTCAAATTTAAATGCTGACCATTCCACAACTCAACTCGTAAAGGCAGTACCAATTTATCGCGGATGCTCGCTGCCCAGTGCTCCAGTTTTTTTTCCCAAAACATTGATGATCTCCAGGCTTTGCTAATGCGAATGTTGAAGCATCCGATAAATCTATCGATGCCATGCGAATTTTCAGGTCGTCAATAATCTGTCTTGATCGTGATATGGTTTTTGACGGCTCTGACACCGGCGGTATCGTGTGCAACTGCTTCTGCTTTATCAATCAACGTCTGCGTTGGGGCGCTGCCACTCAGCCAGACAACACCCTTATTATCCGTTTCCACCTTAATACTCGCAAAGCTGGAAACCTTATCTGCCACCAGCTTTGCTTTGATCTTCGTGGTGATGATAGAGTCTTTGACCAGGTTAATGGGGTGATCCTGATCAGCGTCATCTGCATACACCGCAGACACCGGAACCAGCGTGCATGCGACCCAGATACATAAAGCGCCAAATTTGAGGTTCATCACTGCTCCTGATACGTTTGAAGGGAATTTGATCTTATCCAAAGCGCCGAAGAACAACTGTTCGGTATAGCACTTAAAATTTAATGTCAAATTGAACGTCAGGCGAGATTTACTGAAGGATTTTCTTAACTTTAATGAATCACTTTATAATTGTCAGTATTTGTACACTGCACTTAGGTCTATTGATCGGTCCGTACTTGGAAAAAGTACTTAGAAAGTAAGCCAATCCCACAGATAAGATAGAGCCTCGGTATGTGAAAAGGCGCCGTTAAACAACGTATTGATAAATGACCAAGATAAAACCAAACGAATGTAACAGTAGATTAATAGTTTCAAACAGAACAGGAGTTCTATGCATAAAATAATTTTCACTGGCTTTCACCACAGCCTTAACGAACAAACTGCACGTGAGTTCCTTGAGCACATACACGCTAGCCCTATTCTCGATATGAAAATTATTAGCGATGGCAATGCCGAACATCCATATCTGATTGCAGAACTCGCGATTGATGATATGCAGGCTTTCAACCTCACCACTCGTATCAAAAATTATTGGTATGACACCCATCTCGTATCCGCCTGCGGCTTATGGGAAAAAAGTTAGTTCTGATTTCAATATCCCATCTTTTCTGATTGCTTTTTTAGCACTTTCCATTCCAAATTGACATATCCCAGTCGCCATACCAAGCAAAGTCAGGGAGACTGCAATTCCATGTGAGGCGAGCCTAAAACATGGATAATAGCGTTCAACGTATTTTGAACATTATTTTGGATATCTCTCATGGAAATTAAGGTCAACTTTCTCGATAAGCTTCGTCTTGAGGCGAAATTCGATGATTTTACGGTCATAGCCGATCAGCCTATCCGTTACAAAGGTGACGGCTCAGCACCGGGGCCTTTCGATTACTTTCTGGCATCCTCTGCCTTGTGTGCTGCTTATTTTGTGAAGTTATATTGCAACACACGCAACATTCCAACCGAAAATATTCGTCTTTCACAAAACAATATTGTCGACCCAGAAAATCGTTACGCCCAGATTTTTAAAATTCAGGTTGAATTACCCGCTGATATTTCCGCCAAAGATCGCGAA
Organism: Undibacterium sp. Dicai25W; assembly: GCF_049340505.1. NCBI lineage: Bacteria > Pseudomonadati > Pseudomonadota > Betaproteobacteria > Burkholderiales > Oxalobacteraceae > Undibacterium > Undibacterium sp. Dicai25W. Next base: position 85,240 of record NZ_JBMPOQ010000015.1, read on the forward strand.
GGCATTTTGCGCTCTATCGAACGTTGCACGGTCAAAAAAGTTGTGCAAGAAGGTCCTGAGTTTGTCATTGAAGAGGTAGAAAACCTCGATGCCGATGCGCAGGCTTTACTGACCTTAAGCCCGGGTGCTGATGCAGCAACTTACATCCTTGGTAAAGATCTACCGCTGGAACAAACTATCGCCAATATGTCTGGATTGTTGGCAGGCTTAGGCATCAAAATCGAAATTGCATCGTGGCGTAATATTATTCCGAATGTGTGGTCGTTACATATCCGCGACGCCCATTCACCGATGTGCTTCACCAATGGCAAAGGCGCTACCAAAGAAAGTGCGCTGGCATCTGCGTTGGGCGAGTACATCGAACGTCTGAGTTGCAACCATTTTTATGCAGGCTCGTTCTGGGGCGAAGACATCGCCAATGCCGATTTCGTGCATTATCCGAACGAACGCTGGTTTAAACCAGGCAAAAAAGATGCCCTGCCAAAAGAAATTCTGGATGACTACTGCCTCGATATCTACAACCCTGATGGCGAACTACGTGGATCGCATTTGATCGATACCAACTCGGGCAATAAAGAGCGCGGTATTTGCTCTCTGCCCTATGTGCGTCAATCGGATGGTGCGGTGGTGTACTTCCCGTCCAATCTGATCGAAAACCTGTTTGCCAGCAACGGCATGAGTGCGGGTAATACACTCGCTGAAGCGCAAGTCCAATGCCTTTCAGAAATTTTTGAACGCGCAGTGAAACGTGAAATTCTGGAAGGTGAAATTGCCTTACCTGATGTACCACAAGAAGTGTTGGCGAAATTTCCGGGCATTCTGGCGGGCATACAGGGCTTGGAAGAACAAGGCTTTCCAGTACTGGTCAAAGATGCGTCACTCGGTGGTCAATACCCTGTCATGTGCGTGACCTTGATGAATCCGCGGACTGGTGGCGTGTTCGCTTCATTCGGTGCTCATCCAAGCTTAGAAGTCGCGCTGGAGCGCAGCCTGACGGAATTGCTCCAAGGTCGCAGTTTTGAAGGCTTGAACGATTTGCCGCAACCGACCTTTGTCAGCAATGCGGTAACTGAGCCAAACAACTTTGTCGAACACTTTATCGATTCCAGCGGCGTAGTGTCATGGCGCTTCTTCAGCGCCAAAGCGGATTATGAATTCGTCGAATGGAATTTCTCCAGCGAAGGTGAAAATTCCAATAGCGAGGAAGCCGCAACGCTGTTCGGCATCCTCGCAGAAATGGGCAAAGAAGTGTACACCGCTGTGTATGACCAGTTAGGCGCGACAGCTTGCCGCATCCTGGTTCCTGGCTATTCGGAAGTGTATCCGATCGAAGACTTAGTCTGGGATAACACCAACAAAGCCTTATTGTTCCGCAGCGATATTTTGAATCTGCATCAGCTGGACGAAGAAGGCCTTGGCGACCTGTTAGACCGTTTAGAAAATAACGAGCTGGACGATTACAGCGACATCGCCACCTTGATCGGTATCGAATTTGATGAAAACACCGTCTGGGGTCAACTGACTGTGCTGGAATTGAAACTGCTGATCAATTTAGCGCTGGAAGAGTTTGAAGAAGCGCATGAACTTGTCGGTGCCTTCTTGCATTACAACGACAACACCGTCGAACGTGGCTTGTTTTATCAAGCCTTGAATGTGGTGCTGGAAGTCATGCTGGATGATGACTTGGAACTAGCCGATTACGAAGCCAATTTCCGTCGCATGTTTGGCAATGAGCGTATGGACGCAGTTTTAGGCTCCGTGAACGGCAGTGTACGCTTCTACGGTTTAACCCCGACCAGCATGAAACTAGAGGGGTTAGATCGTCACGCCCGTCTCATCGATAGCTACAAAAAGCTGCATGCAGCGCGTGCTAAAGCGGCGGCAACATCGAAGTAACATCATTGTTTTAAGTCTGCATCAGTGACAATGAATTTCAACCCCGGCTTAAGCGAATGTTTAAGCCGGGGTTGTTTCATCAAGTGCTAACTTGCTCATTGTATTGGATCAAACTGGATCAAACGGTACAACGGTACTTAAAGTTTTAACCCCCTCGTATTCAACTCTCATTCGACTCACATTTCTATCTATCCATGCTTCAATCGCGTGAAGCAAATTGACAGCTATATCAATCCCTCAAACAGTACGATCATCACCTTAGCACCAGCAGTCACTTGCCCCTGATCGTGGTCTAGTACAATCATACAATTGGCCTCTGACATCGAGCGTAGTATGCCGGAGCCTTGCGATCCTGTAATGCTGACTTCCAGTTCACCTTCTGAATTAATTTCTGCGATGCCGCGTTGGTACTCGGTTCGACCAGCGCGCTTTTTGATCGCATGTTTGCTGCTCGCTTTGAGCATCAGCGGTGGTGCATGTTCGGCTCCCTGCATCTGTAGCAGCGCTTGTTTGACGAAGAAATAAAAACTCACCATCACTGCAACGGGATTACCCGGCAATCCAAATAAATAGGCGCTTTTACCATTAGAATTGATTTTTCCGAACGCCATGGGTCTTCCGGGGCGCATGGCGATAGACCAAAATGCCACCTCACCTAATTGCGCCATGGTTTGCCGGATATAGTCGGCATCTCCGAGCGAAACACCGCCAGTAGTAATAACGACGTCTGCATGTTCACACGCTTGTCTGAAACTGGCTTCCAGCGTCACGGTGTCATCCTTAACGACACCCATATCGATCAGTTCACAGCCTAATCGCGTTAGCATTGCATGCAGCGTATAGCGATTGCTGTCGTAAATGCAGCCTTCATCCAAAGTCTGATCGACCGAACGTAGTTCATCACCGGTGGAGAAAAATGCCACGCGCAGCCGGCGCTGCACTGGAACGGTCGCAATACCTAAAGAAGCCAACAAACCCAAGTCTGCCGGGCGAAGTACTTTGCCACGGCGTAAAGCGATTTTACCCAGTCTCAGATCTTCTCCAGCCATTCGTCGATTGCTGCCCGGCTGGACGCAACCTGGCGCGACGTGAATCCTGTCTTCGCTGGCTTTGCTGATAAACTCTAGCGGCACAACGGTATCGCAACCATCGGGCATGACTGCGCCAGTCATAATACGAACGCATTCGCCTGCCGCTACGGTTCCCTGATACGCCCGACCAGCAAAGGCTTTACCGATGATCCTGTAACTTACTTCTTCTACAGTCGATAATGTATTACCAGCAAAAGCATAGCCATCCATGGCCGAGTTGTCATGGGCTGGCACATTCATTCCGGAGACGATATCTTCTGCCAGCACACGCCCCAATGCTTGTTGGATGGGTAAATGTTCAATAGTACAAGTTGGCTGAATCGATTGGTTAATCAATTCCCGGGCTTTGCTCACAGATAAATTCTGCGGGTCATCATATCCCATCGTACTGATAGTCTCGTTTAACGATATGGTGGGTGTGACTTGTTGGTTCATGTCAGGACTCAAGTTGCTTTAGTTCTTGTAAGGTATTGATGTTGGCGAAGCCGGAATGATCTTCAAATAGTACTTCAGCGACAGCTAATTGCTGAAACCAGGCATCAACTTTACGACCACCACCATTGAGAAAATCATTCAGACCAGGAAGCACCGATAATTTCATGAGGGCAAAAACCGGATGCCTTTGACGATAGCTTACGCCGTTTTCTGATTCTAAGGTAACAGCGACGGCAAGATCCGCGTCGTTCACCATTAAACCTTCAGACAATCGAGCAACCAGGTTCCAAGGCAACAACGGCGAATCACACGGCACCGATAACAGATACGGCGTCTGACAATGTTGTAATCCGGTTTGCAGTCCCGCTAATGGACCGGCAAAACCGGCCATCTGATCGGAGAGAACAGGATAGGAAAAAGCCTGATACTGATCGATATTCTGGTTGGCATTGATAATAATAGCTCCTACTTGCGGTGCTAACCGCATGAGGACATGACGTGCTAAGGGTATATTACGAAACACCTGTAAGCCCTTATCAACGCGCCCCATTCTGGTACCTATACCACCGGCAAGCAGTAAGCCTGTTATCTGGTGTTGATCAATCATAATCATAAAAAATTTGCGCTCGTTAAATATAGCGACGATGAAATAGAACCGACGAATTCCACTTCATTTCTGTGAAATTGTCGCCATTGAATATTGAAGCATATTGACCAATATTGAAAGCGAATCAATTTCAGCAGCAATACAACGTGACGTCGCGCATTAAAACCTGTTTGGATTTCAAGTCCACAGTAATGACACGATGTTACTCCCATCTGCCTCTCACACACATGTCGAAACATGTTGGTTCGCTAGAAAAATACTTGATGCAGCAGCAAACGCGGTACTACATCGTTCAGGCAGACTGCAAAGCACATAAAAAAATAGCCCGCTCGAGGCGGGCTTAATTCCAATCCTTTGCGGGAGTTGGAGGAGACAGTTGATACTATATTGCAGCGCACCAAGATCGCCAACTAATTTTTTTGTATATCCGTCATTCATAAAGCAGATATCCCGGCTTATTAAAGCGCTAAGAAACGTGCCAGGCAGGAATTGATCCTTACGATCGTTCATCTCTGAGCCGCTCGCTCAATCAAGAGAAGGCTGTTTCTGGTTCAAAATTCTCATATCGCAAAGCGAGTAGCTAGTGAGTTGAACAATCTGGTGATCAACTCACTCACCGCTATCAGCAATTTGAAAAACTTGATGGCACCGAATTGCTTGAAATTTAGCTTTATTGACAGAACATCCCAACAATATTCTTGCGAATACCATTGATAAGCCTCGCGGATGACGAACACCAAATTTTGATCAATCTGATCAAGCCTTAGTGGTCGTCAACCAAGAGCGAGAGTCATCGCACTTCTTGGGTTCCGGATCAGAACGGATAAACCGGCGTTGATTTCGATAAATCCAACCATTGACCGGTTGATACCTGATTAAATTTACTTTGTGCCAGCGCATAAAACTGCTCAGGCAATACCGGCAAATTCAAATCAGCCACAGAATCGAGTGCCGCTTGTGATAATGTAATTCCATACATTGCAAAGATATTCCGCAGATCCTGACCGATGATTTTCGAGCTCAATACAAATATCAAATCAGGATTAGAAATGCTACTGTTATCTGCAAAACGACTCATGCCGTACTTGCCCTTGTTATTCGGATCCCACGCCTTAGCGACCAGACGATCGCTCTTATTAAGGAGACTTAAGAAATCTAAAGTCGTTTCCATAGTAGGAACAATTTCATTAACACGATAGCGACTGAACAAAAATGCTAACTGAAAATGCACAGCCCGCATTGGGTCCTGATTCGCCATCGTCCACAGATGGGTTTGCATATCCAGCACTTTGGCGTTTCCTGTCAAACCTGTTGCCCGATTGGCGACGATATCCTTGTATAAAGTTGCATGATCAGTCGTGTGTCCGGTATCAACTCCCAGCAATTTATATTGGCGGATCATTTGTGCACTAGCCAGAATATTGTTATCGCATTCCACTACACACCCCTGACCGTTAAACGCAATATGCAAAACACGTTGTACAGTGTTATGCCCCATCTCGTGCGCCCAACCCCAACCTGCATCGATACCAGCGTAGCCATCAGTTGGGTTGCCTGAGCAGAGGTAACCACACGTTGCAATCCAGCCGACCATGTGCTGCATGTTTGGTGCTCGATGGATATTACCATCACAAGTCCAGCCAAACTGCGTGCACAGTGTAGAGACGTTCGTCGTCATCCCAACATCGTTATATCCATTTGCAATGTGATTGGAGTTGAATAACATGTCCTTGATCTGCGTTTGAATGAACGTATTTGGATCAACATTGACGTTAACATAGCCAATAATTTGCTGAATTTCGCCACCCACTAGCTTCAAGGTCTGCCAACCAAAGTCTTTACGCTTGGTCGCCGCAATCGCATCAGCATAGTCTTGCGCAGATTGTGGCTGCGTCATATCAAAGTGAGAATACTTAGCAGCACCACGAATTTTGAGCGTAATCGTCTGACCTGGCGTTGCTCCTGAATAGTTCAACATCAGTGGCCCTCCGAACGGAGAATTAAACACCATTGGAGAAGCCGTGCTTGACGTCGAAAGTGGAATAGCAAACGAATTAGGACGACGTGGACGTTTGTATTTTGTAGCAACATCATCCGTCAATGGATCGCCCCAAGTGCGAAGATGGTTGGTTTGTACAGACAAGCCAGTCACACTACCACTATCGACAACCTGAATAGAGATTGGCTTTGCTGGAATCGCGCCTCGACCAATCAAGGTAATTCCTGATGCTTGTGGAATCGTGACAGTAATCGTTTCATCAGTACTACTAACCGGAATCGCTTGCGCGGCGGCAGGCATGTAATCGCCTTGACCTGCTGTTGCTGTTGTTGTTGTCGCACGGTTAAACGTTACCCAGGAATCGGAGGCGTAGGTGCGCAAAAAATCGCCCGCAGCAGTATCCCGGTTGATAGAACCATACTTAATCATTGGTCGGTATAAATCCGCCCACAACACCATTAAACGATACAAATCAGTAGCAGGGCTATTAAACAGATCTATCCCATTACTTTGCATTGTACCTAGATCATTATGGAAGAAAGTGATAGCCGCCGCAGGAGAGGCATCCGTGCTGAGCTTTAAGGAAGGCTGCGCTTGCCCGAGATAACCCAGTGTAGTTACTAAAGGCGTCAACTGATCATTTCGTTGCAGCATGCTACTCACGGACGTACCGCTCGCCACCGAAACAGCCGATGCGGAAGCGAAATAATTACCAGGATATCCCCCAAGATCCATTCCCATGCCATTGAGCACCTGCCGTCCACCAGCCGAGTCAATCCAACTAGCGTGCATGTAGACGACAGCTTTTCCTGCTGCGAGATATTTATAAATCTGTGCCGACAAGGCAGAATCACTGCGTGTTCCTGCTCCAAAGACCAGTACATCGAGGTTAATCCAACAGCTATTCGTTGGATCAACAAGATCGCAGGTCACCTCCTGTGGCGTAGCGCCCAGTGAGGCAATTAACGTCCCAACTGTCGGCGCATCGTAGCCAGCCGTCGCAAATTTGACGGTTGTCGGCAGCTTACCTGAGGCGTTACCTGTCACCGCCCAGGTAAATGCCTGATTAAACACTGGGGTATGCTGAATTTCTTTTGACTGCGTTGCGATCCACTTTAAAACATCGGCACCATACGCAAGTGCACGCCCCTGACCATACATCGCAACGGCTGCAAGTGTACTACCATCATCAGCAGTCACTAACGGGGTCGCCATCGTATGATTCCTGATATTGATATCACTACTATTGGTAGTCAGATTTAAAACCGGAGTGACTCCATTACCTGCATATATAGAGCTGATGGCTGTACTTTGCTGTTGTTGATACTTGATCGCTAATGCCGTCGCTTGTTGCAATAAGGTAGGCGCATCGGCAATACTTAAATGACTTGGATCGCCACTCTTGAGAGCAAGAGCAATTAGATCTGTTGGCGTCCCCCCTGAAGTATCCGATGTTGTTCCATTTTGTGAAGTTCCGGAATTGGTTGTAGTACTTTGCCCTCCGCCACCTCCGCCACCACATGCAAAGAGTAGCGTCACTAATGGCGCAACAACAAAGACTTTCTTTACTTTAAACCATTGCTTCAAGCGCATAATTTTCTTATTTCCACAAAACGTAAGTTGTGATTTTATTGCTGACAAAAAAACTTCATTTATTTGAAGTTACATCACTGAGCATAACCAGACTTATCCCTCACACTTAAGTGTACGTGTGGAAATTATTTTTTACTATTGTCCTTTGGTGCAGATCAAATACAAAATCAACGCAAACTTCCACCCTCTGATAATTTGCAACGTCGTTTGATGTATACCATTTCAAGTTCTCCAGAAATTAAAAGATTGCATGGTATGGATTTTTTCATTCCGGCAGAATTCCGGCTGTAACCCTCCCGTAAAATCAAGCCATGCATAACCAGAGTTCTTGAGGCAAACTTATATGCCAAAGGAGAACAGAAATGCGTAAGAGCAGATTTACAGAGACACAGATCATTGGAATATTGAAAGC